>NZ_PRLH01000106.1 GCF_003013815.1 Cyanothece sp. BG0011
TTATAAACAGTTGGTCAGGAAAACGTCCTCGGCCGAATGGAGAACCAGCCCCTATTATTAAAGAAGTTCCTAACTATCCTCATGTTTTATTAGCTACTGGTCATTATCGTAATGGGGTTTTATTAGCTCCTGCAACTGCTTTGATGATTCGGGATAAAATTATAGAAAATTGTATTTAATCAAATTGTTATGTTAAACATTATCTTTGTCGTTTTAATTGTTTTGATTGGATCAGGAATTTGTTCCTGTGCAGAAACAGCATTATTTTCAGTTTCACGAGTCAGGGTTAAACAATTAGCTCACTCTAAAAAACCAGCAGCAGTTGTTTTACAGTCAATTCGTAGCAAGATGAATCGTCCAATTGCTACCATTGTTATCCTCAATAATATCTTTAATATTGTAGGAAGTATTGTTATCGGAAGTTTAGCAGCCGAGGTTTTAGGGGATGCTTGGTTAGGTCTATTTTCTAGTGTTTTAACTTTCTTGATTATTGTTTGTGCTGAAATTATTCCTAAAACTATTGGGGAACGATATTCTGAACCTATTGCTTTAACTATTGCAATTCCTGTGCAATTTTTGACAGTGATTTTTACCCCTTTAGTTTGGTTAATGGAACAAATTACTTCACCTTTTACCCAACGACGAAAGTTACCAACCACCAACGAAGCAGAAATCCGTTTTTTAACTATGATTGGTTATAAAGAAGGGGTAATCGAAGATGATGAAGCAGAGATGATTCAACGGGTTTTTCAACTAAATGACTTAACCGCTGCAGAGTTGATGACTCCGAGGGTAATTGTTACTTTTTTAGAAGGTAATTCGACGTTAATTGAGTCTCAAGATGAAATTATTACTTCTGAACATACTCGTATTTTAGTTATTGAAGAATCGGTAGACCAAGTGGTAGGATATTGTCTAAAAGATGAACTCCTAGCAGCTATTATTAGAGGCAAAGGCCATCAAAAAGTTAATCAGTTACTTCGTCAAGTTCATTATGTTCCTGAAACCATTAAAGCTGATAAATTACTGAAGACATTTCAAGATAATCGTGAACATTTAATGGTGGTTTTAGATGAATATGGAGGGGTTGCAGGAGTGGTAACCTTAGAGGATGTTTTAGAAGTATTAACAGGAGAAATTGTTGATGAAACCGATCGCATTATTGACTTACAAGAAATTGCTAGAAAAAAACGTAAAGTTTTATTGAATTCAAGAGGGGTCGAGACTTAATGTTTTGTAACGTCAGAAAAACTTATCTATCTAACAAGAAAATTAAACGTTAGTCTCCTTTATCTTTTCCAAAATATCGGGGATAATGTGATTAAGAATCAAAAGAGATTAGAAAAGCAATCGGGTTTTATCTATGGAAATGAGCGATCTCCAATTGTGGTTAATGTTAGGGTTAAATAGTTTATTTTGCTTGTTAGTTCCTCGGCTTTTGACAACTCAATGGTTAACCTTATTGTCTACAAAAAATAAGTCTTCTGTCACTGTAACTCAAGAAACCTCATCACTGTTAACCTTTCGTTAATTTTGTTGTAATTAAGAATACCCCAACTTCTAGAATTGGGGTAACTCAGTCCTTTAATTCAAGCGAATTCGTAGTGCATTGGTCAGATGATGCTCTTTAATCCAAGCGTCAACAGTAGGAGTTAATTGGTTTAAGAATGCTCCTGTATTACTACCTGCTGCTTGGAGAAACCTTAAAACTTCATCGGGAACATTTTCAGCATTTAATGTATTCCAAGTCTCATTTAATTGTTGAATTAAGTTCTCGATGTGGTCAAATTCTTCTTTATATTTGGGGAAGTTTTCTGAGGAAATCTGTCTTTCTAACTGATAAATTCTATGAATGGTTGGTTTAAATTCATTAATTTGATCCAATATATTGAGTAATTCAGGGTTGGTACTAGGAAGTTTTCGTTTTAAATAGTTTTGCCAAGTTTCTAATAGTTGTTTTTCTATGGTAGAAGTTAATCCCTTAATACTAGATTTATATTTAGCACTTTCAAAGTTTTTTATTATCCATTCAGGATCTTGTTGATATTCTTTGATAGTTAATTGTACTAAATATAATAAATTTTTGACAACTGGTTCATAATCTCCTTGAATTAGTCCTTTGTTTTCAAATAAACGTAAGGGTTCAACAATTTCCAAAATTTGTTGATAATATTCTTTGATTTGTTCTTCTCTTGACTTAAATCCTTGTTGATTTTTTGCATATTTTTGTAGGTCTATTTTTTGTTGAGATAATTTAATGAGTTGTTTAGATTTTTCTAGTAGCATAATTTTGTCCTCTTTGTTTTGTAATTGATAGAAATTGATAATTAATGATTAGAAGTCACGAATTTCAATGAGGAATTTTTCGAATTCAAGTAAATTCTTTTCGATTGATTGGGTAATAGTGTCAATTGAGTTTCCATTTTCTCCTGATGTTAATCGATTAATTTCATCTTCAACTGAGTTTAAAGACTGATCTAAAAACTTATTACTTTCTTCTAGAAATTGACTAGAAACTGCTATCACTTCACTATAGTTTTCACTTAATAGAGAAAGTAGTTTGTTAGAAGAACTATTTGATAATTCTTTTTCTGTTTTTACTTTTGCCATTATTTCAAGATAATTAGTTAATCTTTTTTTGTTAAAATTAACGACAATTTCCTCTAATTTTTCTGCACTTCTTTGTCCATAAACTCCTGCTTCTCTTGCTTTTTCTATAGCATCTTTGATTGAATCAACAACGTCTTTTTTATTGACATTTTCTCCCAATTCTGCTATCAATTCTTGATAAATAGCAAGTTGGCGATCGCTTTCTTCTTCTATTGCTTTAGGTAACAATTCATCCACTTTATTTCGTACTTTTTGGATGACTTCATATTCTTTGTTTAAATCATCAGGAATATCACATTGAGGTATCCAATTTTTACGAACTGCTTTCAGGGGTTTAAGAATTTGTACAGTATCAATAATTTGAAAGGTTTTTACACTGCCTTTTGTACAACCAATATAACTGTTTAAAATCTCCATTAATTTATTTTTATTGCTCTTAAAAACTTTATGTAATGCTTTCCAAGATGAACTACGATTATTATCATCAAGTTCGGGAATATCTAGGAATAAAGAGTTAATTGATGCTTCAATGGACGTATTAGGAAGTCCAGAGAGTTGAGAAGCGATCGCTAGGAGTTCAACGGTTGCAGGAACAGGGTCCCAGAGTTCTCCTGAGATACGAGGTCGACGACGAATCTGTTCTAAAATGTAGTTACTCCAGCGATCTAAGTGTTTTATATAGGTTCGGAAATAGCGATCGCCGTCTTCAAAGTTCCAGTGTTTATAGTGATTAAACAGTAGTATTCCTTGAAAAGCAATGGCCGTTTCTCGAAATTCGTTATCATCATCTGGGTTAAGAGGAAGTTGTAACATAATTCCTGAATAATTAGCCCCTTCTCCTCTCATTCTGGGACTATAAACTTGAACATTACGTTGTTTAAAGACAGAACTATTACTGGCAAAACTACCTTTAATTAGCATTTCTGTGTCCCACTCAATATGTTCACAAACCGCAGGATAAACAAACTCACGGATATCCTTTTCTACCTCAAGAGGGAGAATTCCTTGATTATTCCAGTTATCTAAAATATTGAGTTTTTCTGCTAATTTATCGGGTATTTCTGGTTTTTTTGAACTATCCGAAGAAACTTCATAGGTTGTGGTTGTTTCTTTAACCACAGAGGTTATCTTTGTTTCAATGACTTCGACTCCCAAAGGAGGAAGATTAAAAGCGGTATGAACTTCAGGAGAAAAGTCACATATTTTATCGCTATCTGTCCATAAATCTATCAATGTTTGACGACGTTGGGAATGTATAGGATCTTTACTTTTTATATCATCTTGAATAATAGCACTTAAGCGCATTTTTCCGAAATGTTCTCGCAGTGAAAGAGAAGGAAAAGAACCGTTTTGTATGTCTTCAATTGAATTTTCTAGGGTATATTTTATAACATCTTTCAGCAGAATACGGGGATTAAAATTATCAGGATTAACCCGTTTTCTCATTTGTTGTAATGCGATGGGAGTAAAGGGATAAAGTCCCATTCCATTAATATTTCCAAACCCTTGATGACAGTTTTGACGGTGTTGACAGTCTTCACAAAAGTTAGGAATTTCTGTATTATTTTCATCATTTTTGTAGTCTTCTAACCATTTTTTTAAATCACTGTCTTGATGACGAACAGCGTTTAAATATCTGGCCACCATTTGTTGAATATCTGCTTCTGTAACTAGAGAATGATCACTAATTTCTCCTACATCTAAACTTACTTTAAAAGTGACCCTTTGTTGAATCGTATCAAAGCTTTGAATTAAACCATTAAAATAACCTGTTGTACAAGCTAAAGCAGTACGAATAGCGCATAAAGGTTGACTGGTTGCTTGTTGGGGTCTCGCTAAAACTGATTCTAAAACTTCCCTATCTATCCCCTGTAATTTAGCAAAATCTTCAATTAATAAAACTAATTCAATTCCTTTTTTATATAAGGTTTCTCTGACTTCTCTCATTAGTATTTGTAAGTCTTCTTTTCCTAAGTTTAAAACCTTGGTTATTGCTTCATCTAAATGTTGATTTAACCAGTTTACTGTTGCTTTTTTAAAGTCCTCATCACTAACAAGAAAACTATAGAAGTCTCTAGCTTCTTCTCCAGCTTTCTCTAAATCTAAAATAGATGAAGGAAGATCCTCTACTTTGAATTGTCTTCTTTCTTCTACATTTTCAACGGTATTTTGATAACCTAACGTATGGGTAACAAGACGATGAATAATCCCTTCATCTTTTAACCAATACTCTTTACGAAAATAGGGATCATATAAAATAGAATCTAAACTCTCTATTAGATATTCTTCTTCTTCTGTTAATTGACTATGATCTCTTCTTTCATTATCTCCTACTGCGACAGCTAATTGATTAAGTAATTGTTTCCTTGCTTCTGTTTCCGTTAAACTACTAGATGATTGAATTAAACGTTTACGATATTCATCAAATTTTTCATCTTCTAATTCAGGAATATTTAAAATCATCCCAATAATATCTTTTAAGTTAGTTCCAAGTTTGGGAATTAATAAAACTTTGCGTTTTTCTGTTGATTGAATATTAGCAGCTAACCAACGGATTAAATGAGATTTTCCGGTTCCTGATTGTCCTAAAATGGGAACAAAAGCAAAATCATCCGGTTGTAAAAAGTCGTTTAAACAGTCTTCTTCTGTATAACTTATTTCATCATCTCCTTGAATTGATTCACTTTTTTTCATCTTCAAAGGATGATGAGTTGCTAAGAAAATATGGTCTTCTGGTTGTATTGCTTCTATATTAAGAATAGGTTGAATATTTTCTCTTTTCCAGCAAACATAATTGTGAAAAGTCATGATGTTGATTCCTTATTTAAGTGGTGTGTGAGGATAAAATAGGGTTAACTTGTAGAGACGTTGTATACAACGCCTCTACAGGGGATCAAAATAAATTAATTATTGAAACCCTGAAAAATAACGTGAGAAACTCGACTACTATCATCGATTTTATTTTGCGCTTTAGGTAATAGCATTAAGTCTCCATCGGACTCTCGAATTAATTGAATATACCCTTGATCTTGTAGTCGAAATAAAGCAAATGCAGTAGAAGTTGATAAATAATTGGTTTCTCTTTTGCCAATATTTGCTTCAATTTTATCTCGAAAATGTCCCGTTTCAAAGAGAGGACATTTTTTAGCAAGACGAGAAATAAATTCTCTCAAAGATACTTTTTCTTCTATTTCATTGAATAAGTTATTAAGATTTCTTTTGATATAAACCGTTGGATCGGGAACCAGTATCCGCTTTTTATCTAACCCATGTCCCCATGCTAAACCGAGATAACACATCCAATCATCCATTTGACCATAGAGGGTGCTATTTGTCATTTTTAGTCCCAAAGTTTGGTCAACTTTTTGATCATGTACAGCTTGTTCTACTTTTTCCCAAGTATTAGGAGGATCATAAATATTTTGCGCTAAAAACCAAGCACAAACCCTCCCAAAATCTTCATCATATTCATTATTTGAACCAAAGAAAAGAGCAGTTAATGTATTCGGTAGTTCTAACTCTACTGTTTTTTTATTCCTAACTTTTTCAGATAGATCACTATTGATAGAAATCTCGTTATTTTGCTCTTTTAATAGCTGACATTTAATCGCTTCTATTAAAGAATATTCAAACATAGGTCTTTCTGATGGTTTATTTTTAACTAACTCATCAGGAGAAACCATCTTACCAAAGACTTCTTTTTTTTCTTTTTGTTGTTTAGTATTCAGTAAATAACGATAAATTCCCTGAAAACGACTAGGGGTGGCTAAAGGTTGTTTTAAAACACTCATAAATTCATCTCCTTGCAAAAAACATTAAGGTTAAAACCACGTCCATTAAACACATTAATTAGAAGGCGATCGCTTCTATTAGGATCTTTGGTATTATGGGGTAATAAAATAATGTGAGGTACACTAAATTTATTAGCATTGAGATACTTTTTAGGAAGACTTTGGTTAGGAGGATGATAAATAACAGTGGGAACAGGATACATTTTAATGGGTTGAAATTCATCATAAAGAAAGATAACTTTATTGTTAGGTACAGAGATATTTAAAGGAATAGTAGAAACAAAATTGTTAACTCCCTGATCAATCAACCATTGTATTAATTTATTTAACTCGTTTGTCTGAGAAACATCATAGAAAATCAAGAGTAAGTTATCATTTTTTAGAATATTACTTAACTTATTGCCTAGAGAATAATCACAGGTTTTCCAAATAGGAGAAGGATGGGGCATAATAGAAGCAAAAGGCTGCTTCTGCTGTTGACGACACCAAGGACAACCCCCACAAGCAGGGGAAACAGTAATACTTTTTCTCCGTTTTGGTTCATTTTTCCCTGGAATAGTATAAGCTTCTTGAAAAATCGCTGATAAACAACGTTTAGGATGTTCCCATAACGCTTCTTTCATCAAAGCTAAGTTAAGGGTGTTTTCTTGGCGACGTTTTTCACGAATAGGTTCAACATAATTTTCCCAGGTTTCAGTTTTTAAGTGAAATTCATTTTTTATACGAATAATACGGGAATTTTGATGATTTTCATAAGCTTTTTTATATTCTGCTTCTGAAGAGTAGTCGTGACGCTGTGGGGGTTGTCTCCAGTCCATTTCTATTAACCCTGCTTGACTCATGAGGGTAAGGGTTCGACTGTTCCAGTTGCGGTTTTGTTGACTATTCATATCAATATCTTCGTCAGACATTGAGGGAGGAACCTGTAAAGAAACACGATATAACCCTGATGATTCCTTTATTTTGCCATTAAACATACTCTCCCACCGTTGCAGTCCTCTTTCTAAGGTAATACTCCGCCTTTCGTTTAAAGATCCTGCAATCTTGTAGTCATCCTTGGTGTAAAGGGTCAAAGAAATGGACGCTTTCCCGTCTCGTCCCCCTCTCCCCACTTCCTGATAAAAGCGATCGATGGTTTCAGGGATACAAACGTGGATCACCGAACGAACATCTTGCTGGTCCACCCCTAACCCAAACGCAGAGGTGGCCACCACTATGTCGATGCTTTTCTCTCTCCACTGTTGGATCAGTTGCGATCGCTTTTTTGTGGGGGTTTCTCCCGTCATCACTGCAAACCGTCTTAACCCTGCATTTGTTAATAAGTCACCCCATCTATAGACATCATCTTTGGTGGAACCGTAGATGATAATAGGTCTTGGTAGATGATAAATCGCTTCTAATAGTCTGTTTTGTCGTTCTATCTCAGTTTCACACCGCTTAAACCAGTAAGACGGTTCCGGACGCAGTTGAACCGCCGAAAGGGTTTGAAACTCTCCAGGTTCTCCAAATAGGGTTTCTAAGGTGTCTAAACAAGATTCTGTGAGGGTAGCAGTGAGTAAAACCGTTTTAAAAGAAGTATAACGGAGTAAATCTCGTCTTAAACCTGGAATTTCCTGAAAAGCAGGGCGAAACTCTTCCCCCCACTGTTCCACCATGTGGACTTCATCGATGACAAAATAACGTAAGTAACCCCGTTTTGCAGCTTGGTATAAACAGGCAGATAAGGAGTAAATCAGGCTTTCTGGGGAAGTAAAGACGATGCGCTGTGTTCCTTGACGAATACGTTGACGCATCTCCCTACGCCTGTGTTTTCCTGCCTCAGACTCATCTCCATAATAGGCAGTAGGATGGGAAAGATGGGCAGATAAGGCCCTTTCTTGGTCCAAGGCCAAAGCTGTGGTAGGGACAACAATAACCGTCACACCTCCTTGTATTGAGGCTAAAAGTGCCGGAAGTTGGGCGCATAGGCTTTTTCCTGCCCCTGTGGGTAGGTTTATGACGGTTGTCGACTTCTCAGGGGCTGTTAATACCGCTTTTATCGCTTCTCTCTGTCCAATGCTGCGATAATCATCTAATCCCACTAAGGAGAGAAAGCGATCGCCAGATATAGGAGTATAGTTGCGTCGTTTTTCTTCAGCAAATACGGATGTTTCGAGAGTTTCCGTGTAATTTAACCATTTAGACTGCCATTTTTGGGCGTAAATAAGTAAATAATCGTTATTTTCTTTTAAAATAGCGATTCCACATCGTTCCCAAAGGGTTTTGTCATCGGGATAAGGATAATAACGGGGAACTTTCAGGGTTTGAGGGGTTCCCCCATTGATGTCTTCGTCTTCTCGTCTCAGAAAATGACGTATCAAAGCAACTAACTCTATAGGAGTGGGTTCGTTGTCTGTTTCTACTGTCTTTAATGCGTTAAATAAACGTTGATGACAGGGTTCTTTGAATTTAGAATTATCGGGTAGTCTTTTACCCCATTTTCCTACTTCAATTAACTGTTTTAGATGGTCAAATGTATCCGTCATGGTGTGAGTAATATTTTAAGTTAATCATAATTTTAAAAAGTTAGGGTTAGAGAACAATTTATGGATCAGATTGAACAGGAGAACGTCCAGAAACGATAATAAATCCCACTGCATCTAATTTAAAAGAAGGCTGAGAAATTGCCTTGACAAAAGCTTCTTGTAATGCTGTTTCTAGTTGCAATTCATCCCATAATTTTGGTTGAGGAAAACGGGAGTAACGAGACTGTAGTTGATGCACCCTATTCCTTAACTTTACTGTAGCAGACTCTGTTTCCTTCTGACACATTCCAACGAAACATGAAGACTCTTTCAGTAATTTTTCTGATGTTTTTCTTGCTTTGTAACAGAAGGTTTGCCATTGACTGGGATCGATGAATTCATCTAAGATAGGTAGCTTATTTTTAGCTAAGTTGTAGTCACGGTTTTCTTCTCCTTTTCGGTAATAAGGACGTTTTAAAAGGTGTAACAAGTTTTCATCGGTTACTGTATCAAAGTTTTGATCTAAAAAGATAGTTTCAACCCTTGGAGGAAATAAAGCATCCCCTTGACGTTGTAAAGCTTTTTGGTTAATTTGATAAGCAGTAAATTCTTGTAAAATTGAATTAATTTCCTGCCAGTTTATTTCAATTAAATAATCAAAACGAAACCCTAACCATTCTTCTCCTTCTTCACAACTCCAAGCAATATCTTTTCGCCACATAGCAAAGGTTTTTCCTCGATCATCCCAGTTTAAATAATCAGCTAATTTATCCATTAATGGTTGTCCAATGCGATAGAGATGCACCCCTGTATATTTATTAGCTATACGACGGTTATAAACCCCCTCAAACTGTGTTTGTCCTGCAAAATAAGTTTTTAACTCTTGAGGAGATACTAAGGTGTTTCTCGTTGGTTGATAGTGTCTTACATCATAGAGATTATTATCATAAACTTGTTTAAATCTTAAGGCGTTACATAACCAACCTTCCACAACTTTTTCTAGGGTTTTATGTTTGTCATCATAACTTTCTAACCTGTTAAAATAATCTGAAGATGTTTGAGAAAGGCTATCTATTTCATTAAGGGCATTTTCTTCGCTTATCTTGATTTTTTCTTCATCAATTTCTTCTATAATAACACTGAGATTATCTCTGATACCATCAGCCCCCAATTTAAATAACCACTCTTCTATTTCAGATAATTTTACATCAATATAAAATTGTAAACTAGCAACAGATTGATTAAAAATATTAAACCCTTCATTAAGCAGTTGATACCAAGCATCAGATAAACTATCATCAGTATCAATTCCTGCTAGTAACCAACTAATTACTTTAATTTTACCTCCAATTCTATCTATTCTACCTAATCTTTGTTCTAGTTGATTAGGTGATAAAGGCAAGTCAAAATGAATAACCCCATCAACAAACTGCAAGTTTTTTCCTTCCTCTCCTGATTTATCTGCAACCAGAATAAAACATTGATTACTGTTTTTAAACTTATTCAAATTGTTTTCAATGGTTTCTTTACTATCTTCTATCCTATGACTAACCACAGCATCTTTACCAAATTTATCTACTAAATAATTGATAATAGTTGTAGCAGTTAAGGAGAAACTGGTGAAAATAATTAGCTTAGGAAACTTGTCTTGGATAAAAGGTCGATTAATTCTTTGTTTAACTCGATATTCTAGTTTATCTAAGTCGGCTTTAAAGGATTGTAAATCTAGAATATCAGCCAAGTAATAGAGGATAATAAGTTTTAATAACTCTAACCTATCTCCGTCTTCTGAAGGAGTTTTTAAGATGTTTAATATAGACTCTAAAATGCCTTTCTCTTCTTCAAATAGAGGAGTTTCTCTTAAAATATTATAATCTCTTTCTCCTATATCTTTAATTAAAGAAGAATTAACAAAACTAACCTCATTTAACCGAGTTTCAACAACCGCTTGTAAAACCCCCAACCAACTATTACTACTACGAAACAGTAAAGAAAAAATACGTTGATAACTAACATCATGAGGTGCAGTAATACGCCATTCATCTAACAATTCATGAATAGCATACATACGCTCATCTAAATCATATTCTAATTTAGGAACAGCATTACGGTCAAAAATAACATCCTCAACCGTAGCACGACGGTTACGCAACATTCGGCGATGTAATCGGTAAGTATCACTAATATAAGTCCGAATTACCCTAATTTGTTCATTTACTCTCTCTTCATCCTTAACTTGCATAGACGTTTCTAACTCATCTATCCAGGTTAAAAGGGTTTTATCTTCCTTAAACAGAGTTTTTAGCTTACTAACCGTTTTTTTCAGACGAAAACCTCCGATTCCCTCCTTAAACGATAATAAAAGCCGTCCTATGTCTTGTCGCTTCTCTATTTTCGCCTTAAAACCATCAAGATCCTCTAAATCATAGCTAGTGGGATCTAAGAGGTGTAACATGGCTAAAAAGTCTTTCTCATGGTGTAAAACAGGAGTAGCAGACAAAAGCAGTAATTTTTCCGCTTTATGGGCTAATTTTCGGCAGGTTTCAAAATAGGAACGTTTAGTCAGATCCTCAGATGTAGCCATAGCTGCGATGTGGTGTGCTTCATCTATAATGAGAAAATGATAGTTATCAGATAATTTATCTAACTTTTTACTGTCTTCTGTCGAAATAAGCTTAATCCTGTCCCAAAAATCCCCTAAATAAAACTTTGATTCTAACTCTTGTTGCCATTGGTAATAAAGAGGAGAAGGAACTAAGATTAAACCTTTCTCTGTGGGGTTATCCAGAAGAAATTGTCTTAAAATTGCGCCAGCTTCGACAGTTTTGCCTAAACCTACCTCATCAGTGAGTAAATAGCGTTGTATGGGATCTTCTAACACCCGACGGATGACTTCCACTTGATGGGGAAATAATTCAATATTGGCCGATAATAACCCTGTCATCCCTCGACTAATGGCCCGTTGTTCTATTATTGTCTTAAGCAAAGGGCTGCGTAAACTATGAAAATAAGGGGTTTCTTGTCCTTTTATGGCTAAGATATGAATAGGATCTGCAATGGGTTGATGACAACGCACATAAATTTGGGCTTCTGAGGCAAAAATAGTGTTACTATTAGGTAGATCCACTTGATATTTCTGTCTTTCTTCATCCCAGGCATAAATACGACCCATTTGCCACGTTTCAGTTTCGTCATGATAGAGATAACATCGGGTTTGACGAGACAGTGTGACGTGACGTAAAGAAGAAAGAGAGAGGGTTTGGGTGATGGGTTGTCCTAAAGTCGAGAAATATTCAACCGTTGCTAATGCTTGTTCAATCTTCGTTAATTTTCCAATTCCTAACCTATTTTCAGTAGAACGTACTAAGGACCCTAGTGCCATGCTTTTGTGTTATTAGTGAGTTACACTTAGGGTTCCCATCTCTAAGGTTAAAGTAACGGGGCGATCGCTTATTTTGATTAAAAGTACCCCATTAATTAAAGATTAACTTCATAATTCTGACCATTAAAGGTAACACGATCTCCACTGGTTAATTGTCGTCCCCGTCTTGTTTCGATACAACCATTTACCATGACTTCTCCCCCTTGAATTCTTATTTTTGCTTCGCCACCACTTTGGACTAAGTTTTGCCATTTCATAAACTGGCCTAATCTAATCATATTTGAAGACTTTTTGTCGGTATTGGTCATATTAAAATATTATCTTGGGATTTTATCACTATCACCTCCCTATTTTACTTGACCAGGTTGGTATCGGTTTTATCAAGCAAGTTAGACTAATGCTAAAATATGATACATAGCTAGGGGTGTCTGTGGAATAAGGCTGAGAAAGACCCTTAGAACCTGAGACTGGGTAATACCAGCGTAGGGAAGCTGTTTATAGAGGAATCAAAGTATGAGAACACAATGGGTTGCCAAGCGACGGGGACAAAGTAATGTCTCTCAGATGTATTATGCCCGTCAAGGCATTATTACTGAAGAAATGGACTACGTTGCCAAACGGGAAAGCCTACCCCCCGAATTAATTCGCGAAGAAGTGGCACGGGGACGGATGATTATCCCCGCCAACATCAACCATACTAACTTAGAACCAATGTGTATTGGCATTGCTTCTAAGTGTAAGGTCAATGCCAATATTGGTGCTTCTCCTAACTCATCTAACCTAGATGAAGAAGTGGCTAAACTCAATCTAGCCGTTAAATATGGTGCTGATACCGTCATGGACCTATCCACCGGTGGAGGAGACTTAGACAGTATTCGTAGTGCTGTCATTAAAGCGTCTCCTGTCCCTATCGGTACGGTTCCCATTTATCAAGCGTTAGAAAGCGTCCACGGCAACATCGAAAACCTCACAGGGGATGATTTTCTACATATTATCGAAAAACACGCTCAACAAGGGGTGGACTATATGACCATCCATGCCGGTATTTTAATCGAACACCTGCCCTTAGTGAGAAGTCGTTTAACCGGTATTGTCTCTCGTGGGGGTGGTATTATTGCCCGTTGGATGTTACACCATCATAAGCAAAACCCCCTTTATACCCATTTTGATGAAATTATCGAAATATTCAAGAAATATGATGTTTCCTTTAGCTTAGGGGACTCCTTACGTCCGGGTTGTACCCATGATGCCTCTGATGAGGCCCAACTGGCCGAGTTGAAAACCTTGGGACAACTCACCCGTCGCGCTTGGGAACATGATGTACAGGTGATGGTCGAAGGACCGGGCCACGTACCCATGGATCAAATTGAGTTTAACGTGAAAAAGCAGATGGAAGAGTGTTCGGAAGCACCTTTCTATGTGTTAGGTCCTTTGGTGACAGATATTGCTCCAGGTTATGATCATATTACCTCGGCGATCGGTGCGGCCATGGCCGGTTGGTATGGCACAGCCATGTTATGTTATGTCACTCCCAAAGAGCATTTAGGGTTGCCGGATGCAGAAGACGTGAGAAATGGCTTAATTGCTTATAAAATAGCGGCACACGCCGCCGATATTGCCCGTCATCGTCCAGGGGCCAGAGATAGAGATGATGAACTGTCGAAAGCGCGTTATAATTTCGATTGGAATCGTCAGTTTGAGCTATCTTTAGATCCGGAGCGGGCGAAAGAATATCATGATGAAACCTTGCCGGCCGATATTTACAAAACGGCTGAATTTTGTTCGATGTGCGGACCTAAATTCTGTCCCATGCAAACAAAAGTAGATGCGGATGCGTTGACAGAGTTAGAAAAATTCTTAGCTCAAAAAGATCGAGAAAAAGTGGTTCAATAATACAACAAACTGCTGACAACCCTCAGCAGTTCAAGATAGTATCTAGGGTATAAATAAACTCCTGTTAAGGATTATCTTAACAGGAGTTTTTAAAGAAACAGTTTTTATAACACCATTAAATTTAGGGTAGATTCTGTGTTAAGATAAACTAATTCTCAATAATAGTTTAATTAACAAGTAGATTATTAATATGGTTAAACAATTTCTCCCCACTCAGTTAAAAAATCAACTTAAAAAAGCATTGGGTATTAGAGGAATTCATGATAGAATTAACCATCTTGAATCTATTTTACAACAAGAACAAGCATTCAAAATTATTGAACTTAACGACAAAATTAATCGACTAGAAAATACGGTAGCACAACATCAGCAAGAAGTAAAAAGATTACAGGAACTCTATAAATATTCGGTACTCAAAGAAGTTGATCTAATTCGTTACTATGGTTCTCTTTATTTCTGGTACACCCAAGACATTTCTTATCAGTGGATTTCTCGTTCCCCTGAACCTTTAGTCATTAAAAATTATACACCAACGGCTGAAGACTTTAACCAATCTTATCTTAATAGCGGTGATATATTACAAGATTACAATCAATTATCATTAAATGATCCTCATCTTCATGAATATGAATTAAAGCACATTCTTTTTTTACATTTGTGGCTCAATGATATTGATTTTGTCTTTATTGATATTGGGGCGAATTACGGAAATACCGCTATCCCTGCCGCTAAATTTTTTAAAAAATATGGTCAAAAAAATCCTATTATTTCCTTTGAACCCGGTTTTGTTTACGAACTCTTTCAACACAACACTAAAATCAATCAAGTTTCTGATATTATTCAACCCGAAAAAATTGCCATTAGTGACAAAAATTATCCCCTAGTGATTAAAAGTATGTCAGAGCATTCAGAATGCAATAGTGTTCAGGATCTGCGTCAATTTTATCCTGACTTACAGTTAGCTTCGTGTCAGGTGGTAGAAAGTGCAAGACTTGAAGACTATATTAAACAACAGCAAATTACTTCTCCTTTATTGGTTAAAATTGATGCTGAAGGCAGTGACTTTCAAGTTTTAGAAGGAATGAAAAGCTTACTCAATAATGGAGTAGTGATGCTGATCTTAGAATATGATCCCAAGTATTTGAATCGGTTTATCCCATCAGAGAAAATTCTAGAGGATCTGAGTCAAGATTATCTATTATTTAATATGAGAACCCTTGATCAAAATGCCCGATGGCAATTCAGTAAAATTGAAAATAGCATCAATTCATTAAAAACCTTTTCTCAAGCAGTTCTTAAGTCTCCTGCCGGTTGGACTGATATTTTAGCGATTAGTAAACGTCTACCCAATTTAGACAAATTAATTGAACGAATGCTCGGTTAAAGTCTTTTGACTCTATGACTGCAGTTGGCGATCGCTGACTAACAAAATCTATAGTACGTTTTTGGATAGAAAACGCCTAACATATCTTCGATTTTTATAATAACACATTTTTGATTATTTTTTTCGGGGTATACTATACTCGATTTTGTGAGTCAAAAAATGCCACATCTAAAGAAAACATTAAGATTTTTGGTTAAAAATAAAAAATGTCTGGGAACCTTGATATTACTCAATTTTGGGGAAAAAATGCCTACAATGGAGGGTAACTATTAAAGTTTCGCTCTATTTGTCATGACAGGTTGGAATGCTGGACACCAGTTAGATAATGGTCGCTATACCATTGAAAAAGCAATAGGGGACGGGGGTTTTGGCTTAACTTATTTAGGTCAGGATAGTAAAGGAAATGATGTGGTTATTAAGACCATTAATGAAGAAGAAATTCCTAAAAATTTTCTGGATAAAATTCGTAGAGATTTTGCTGACGAAGCGATTAATTTAGCAAAATGTCATAGTTTTCCTCATATTGTTAATTGTATTGGTTTCGTTCCGGATAGTCGTTTTCCTTGTATTGTCATGGAGTATATTCCTGGGGACAATATTGAGGATTTGATGAAGAAAAAAGGAACATTATTAGAAGCAGAAGCATTAACATATATTCGACAGGTTGCTGAGGGTTTAAAAGGGGTTCATGGGATAGGAATATTTAAACAACGAACCATTAAACACATACCATTGTTAAACCCATTAAACCCACCTCACAGATTAAACTCACCCAACCATGAAACCTATTCCCCAAGATTATAACCAAAATATAAACATTGGGCATAATACTATTATGCCCCTACAAAGTTGAATGCAACACCTGTAAAAATTAATGATTCCCACCCCCGAACAAATGTTATCTTGTATAAGGATGTGTCAAACCTTATCTAATTTTTACCTAGATATTCATCTTTTTCGTTATGATCAACAAAGAAAAGAGATTTATATCATCGCAGGTGACACCATAAACCTCATTATTGATGCACAAAGAAACTGGGAATTTGACAATGAACCATAAACCTGACTTTTATCAAATATCTCCTCAAGAATTACGACAATATGTGCTTTCCCATCGAGAAGATAACGAAGCATTAAGAATTTATATGGATAGAATGCGAAGTGAACCCGGAGTAACTAGAGTAACAGGAACAAACAGCGATGAGGATATGCAAAAATTAGAAGACTTACTTAAACAATCATCAAAAAAACAAAATTAAATCCTATGTTAAACAGTGTAACAGGAACCTATATTAATGGTGAGATAAAGCTCAATGAATATCCCCCTAATATTAAAGAAGGAACAGCAGTTATTGTAACATTTGTTTCTGATGACGATATTAATTTATCATCCCAAGGAATAAGTGAAGAAGATGCTCAAAAATTGCGAAATCATTTAACAACGTTTGCTGATGATTGGAATAGTCCAGAAATGAGTATCTATGATAATTATGAACAAAACAAAGCTAACCTTGAAACGCTGTGACGTTGTACTGGTACTATTTCCTAATTCTGATTTAAAGACCGCAAAAACAAGACCTGCTGTTATTATACAAGCTGATAATCTCAATACAGGTTTATCTCAAGTAATTATAGCTATGATAACCAGTAATATGTCCCGTGCAAATCATCCTAGTCGTGTTACTATTTTACTCAATTCTTTACTAGGAAAAAACTCAGGGTTATTAAGTGACTCAGTAGTAATGACCGATAATCTAGCAACTGTTGAAACAGCCGCTATTTATCGTATTATTGGTTACTTACCCGATGAAAAAATCGATAAAGCATTAAAATATACTTTATCCTTGTCGTGAATATTATTGTGAAAATCTTGGATCACTGACCCATGAATCATTTACCTTCATTCACAATCTAGGAAAACAATCTAGTAGACGCAGTATTTTTCCATAATAACTTTCTATTTTTAGAGTAACACAGTTTTTGGAGAAAAGCAACAAGCGATCGCAGATTAATAAAACCGACAGATTGTAGGGGTTTAATACCATGAAACCCTCCTAAAGATTAAGCTCAATTATTTGCTAGATTAAGAAAGAAGATAAAATAACCCCAAAAGTTACTATTATGAAAGAAGATAGAAACAACAGAAACGATACTGACTGGATTAAACAGCTAGTTCTCATGGGCATTGGTACAACCTCACTAGCCGCCGAAAAATTAAAAGAAGTCAGCGAAGAATGGGTCAAAGAAGGTAAAATTAACCCAGATCAGGCCCAGGGTTTCGTCGACGATATCATGGACCAGATCAAAACCGGTCAAGGTAACTTTGAAAACAACATGGAACGTCAACTACGTAATATGTTGCGAGACTTAGGGGTTCCCCGTCAAAATGAAATGGATGAGTTACGCGGGAGAATCGATCGCTTAGAACGACAAGTTAGGGACTTAGAAAACAAATTATGGCGTTAAAGACAGTTAGTAAAGGGAAAAAACGATCCATGCGGGAAATTCTCATTAGTTTCGGGATTATTGCTGCTTTTAGTTTATTGTTACTGTTTAGTTTTATTTTTGGTAACTCCAACAAAGAAACGGCCATGGCCTCGGAAAATACCCCCGACATCACCAAAGATACCTTAATGGCTTTAAATATCAATAATAAAGAAATCACCGATATGGACCTAGAAAACGCTGTTACCACCGAGTCTGGCCTCAAATATATCGATGTTAAAGAAGGAGACGGAGAAAGTCCAACCCAGGGACAAACGGTTACCGTCCACTACACCGGAACCCTGGAAAATGGCAAAAAGTTTGACAGTTCCCGCGATCGCAACCAACCCTTTTCTTTTAAAATTGGTGTCGGACAAGTGATCAAGGGATGGGATGAAGGCGTCGCTTCGATGAAAGTCGGTGGACAACGCATCTTAATCATTCCTTCTGACTTGGGTTATGGTACCAGGGGTGCCGGTCGTGTCATTCCCCCCAATGCAACCTTAATCTTTGATGTGGAATTATTAGGGGTTAAATAAGTCCCTCAACACTATTAAATGTAGGGTGGGCAATGCCCACCTTATGAGGTTAATGATCGGTCAAGATAACTTTAATAATTAACTGTGACCCTGCTATAACTAATACCATTAAAACTAATTTACGAAACAATAATAAATTAACTCTACTAGATAAAAAGAATCCTAAAACTAAACCCATAAAAATAATTGGAATGTTTCTCAGAAACAGTTGCAGAACTTCTGGGGTAAAATTCCCTTGTAAAAAATGATTAATTAAAACAATAATCACATTACAAAAAAAGAAGAAATTCAAATTACTTTTAAACTGTTCGGGTGTCCAGCGGCAACAACTCCCGTAAATAACAATCGGAGGCCCCCCCGTATTATAAGCCCCTGATAATAAGCCTGAGAAAAAAGCAAAGCCGTAACCCCAGTTCTGGGAACGAATCATCGGTAAGGGTAACTCTAAAAGGGAGTAGATAGCATATCCTAACACCACGATTCCTAAAAGCATTAACATAACCGTTTGATTAAGATGCTTCAGGAAATAAACCCCAAAAGGAATGGCTAAACTCGAAGCAATAATTAATCCTAAAATTGCTCTGACTTCTAACTTTTTTCGATAATAAAGAGAGATAATCAATAACGTTAATAAAGCAATTAAATTCATTAACGGTGAAGCCACCCTAACATTAATCATTAAGGTTAGTAAAGGCATCACCACTAACCCCAACCCAAACCCAGAAAGACTTTGAATAAATACCCCTAATAAGATAATCAATGAAATGAAAAGATTATCCATTTTGACTCTGAACTAAAGCCACTCCATGAGACGTTCCTAAACGGGTTGCCCCTGCTTCGATGAAAGCATAAGCTTGTTCTAAGGTTTTGATGCCCCCTGATGCTTTAATGCCGACTCTACCTTGAGATATATTATTAAGAAAACGCACATCAGACACTGTTGCCCCCCCAAACCATCCGCTACTGGTTTTGAGATAGTTTGCCCCTGCATCCATACAAATTTCTGCTGCTAAACGCTTTTCTGTATCCGTTAATAAATTGGTTTCTAAAATCACTTTAATCGTTTGTCCCGTCGCTTCACAAATAGCTGAAATTTCATTATAAATGGCTTCAGAATTTCCTGCTTTAATCTGTCCTAAATTAAGCATAACATCCAGTTCTGTGGCACCATTTTCTGTGGCTTCTTGGGCTTCATATAGTTTCACAGCGGACGTATTTGCCCCT
Organism: Cyanothece sp. BG0011; assembly: GCF_003013815.1. GTDB lineage: Bacteria > Cyanobacteriota > Cyanobacteriia > Cyanobacteriales > Microcystaceae > Crocosphaera. The sequence goes on from NZ_PRLH01000106.1 coordinate 19,812, forward strand.
GTGGGAAAGCCGATAACCGTACAAACTGCAATCTTTTGATTATGAAGTAATTTAACCGCTTGGGACACTGCACTAGGATAAATACAAATGGTAGGAAAGCCAAAATATTGCGCTTCATTACAACATTTTTCTATGTCTTCTGGGGTTGCAGTGGGTTTGAGTAAGGAATGATCAATATAAGTCGCAATATCGATACTGACATCTTTTTCTATCATCTGAATCTTCCTATATTTAAGTTGATTAACAAATTCTAAAACAGAAAATACCTAATCCTGAAAAAGCTTTGTTTTTTTTTATGTTTAAAGGTATTTAATATTAATTATTTTATCAATTTTAAAAAATCAATTTATCAAACTTCGAGGGGATGTCAACCGTAAATTCTCGTAAAAAAAAGTAAAAAAATATGATAAATTTAGCCTTTAATTTTGGGAACCCACTATTGACCAATTCCGTCAATATTTTCATAATAGGCTATTATCAATTTATTTGGTGGAGACAAGCCATGAAATCGTCAATTCTTGCCATTGTCGGACTGCTTAGCCCTTTCTTATTAACCCAGGAAGTCCAAGCAGCTAATCCTGATCATATCGAACAGTTATTATCAACCAGAGAATGTCAAGGTTGTGACTTATCTGGGGCTGATCTAACCGCTGCCCATTTAATCGGGGTGGACTTACGAGATGCTAACCTAGAAGGAGCTATTCTGGTCGAAGCTAACCTCGAAGGGGCAGACCTTACCGGTGCTAACTTAGAAGGAGCCAACCTTACTGCTTCTATGTTAACCAATGCTAGTCTTAATGATAGCATTCTCGACAACGTTAACCTGACTAAAGCGATGGTTTATGATGTTGATGTCGCTGGCGCATCTATGATCGCTTTAACCATCGATGAGGCACAAATTTTCCACACGGGAATTAGTGTAGGGGGAGCGTCACCGAAATAGTTAATTAATCTGTCTTTAGTTGTTGTTTGATGTCTCTTATCTCCTCCACATTTTTCTAAGTTTAGGCGATCATAAGAAAGTGAATAGATATCTTATAGGAGTGAGAAAGGCTATCTAGATGAATTAGTATGAGCAAGATGTCTCTTAAACTAGCATCCAGTAGGGTGCAACTTAAAAAGAATTCGTTATCATAGAAGTTATCGTTATCTTGTCTCGTTTTTTATGGCAGTTCAACCCACTCAGACCAATCAAGGATTAAATATCGGCACCTTAAAACGAGTTCATCATATTGCTTTGAATGTGAAAAATATGACAGCGTCTCGTCACTTTTATGGTAATATTTTGGGACTCCATGAATTAACCGGTGATGAGGTGCCTAGTACCTTAAAAGAGTTAGTTGCCCAAGGAAAAGTGGCGAATTTTATTACCCCTGATGGTTTGATTTTAGACTTGTTTGGGGAACCTGATTTATTACCTCCCAATGATGATCCTAAACAACAATTTACCAGAGCCAATCATTTAGCTTTTCATATCGATGCTGACTTATTTGATCACGCTGTAGAAGTCTTAAAAAAGAATCAGGTGATCATCGATCACGGTCCGGTTAGTCGCCCCACAGGAAGAGGAATTTATTTTTATGATCCCGATGGTTTCATGGTAGAAATTCGCTGCGATCCGACTTCATAATTTAATTCAATCCTAAAATAAATTTAAGGGATAAACTAATTAAAATTGATTGTAAAATTAATACTAGTAAGACACCGACGGCAGCCAACCAAAAATACCGTCGAATTAAACCAATTAATCCTCTAATTACGGCTCTAGCAATAGTTCGCTCTAAGCCCTCATTTGTCATGACTTTATAGATGATTTTTTCGACTTCATCATCAACTTTTCTGGCGATGGTTTTTCTACGTTTCTGCTTGGGAGACTCCATAATAATCCGTCAGTCAGTAATCTTGCTTTTCTATACTATCTTTAATATCATTTAAGTCAATATAACGATCCGTAGCATTTCGTAATTCCCTAGCAATCATCCCTTCCGTAGAAACAACCGTAATATGGGTATTTTTTGACCGTAATAATTCAATGGCCCGTTCAAAATCTCCATCTCCACTAAACAGAATAACGCGATCGTATTGCTCAACCGTATTAAACATATCTACGACAATTTCAATATCAAGATTAGCTTTTTGAGAATATCTTCCTGAAGTATCATCATAATATTCTTTTAAAATTTTAGTTCTTACCGTATATCCTAAGCTAATTAAGGCATCACGAAACCCTCTTTGATCTTGAGAATCTTTTAAACCGGTGTACCAAAAAGCATTAATTAAAGAAACATGAGGATCATTGGTAAAATAGTCTAGAACTCGCCTAGGATCAAAAAACCAGCCATTTTTTTGTTGTGCATAGAACATATTATTGCCATCAACAAATATAGAAAGACGCTCTTTCTGACACATACAAGTATTCGTAGCATCCATAAAATTAAGACCTAAGTATAAATAGAAAAAAAGAAATAGATAAGTAGCTTAATTGTTTAAATTAATAAGGTTACTTAACTAAAATTTTACCTTAAAAGTTTACCAGTTTGTAGGATAGATTCTATTTAAGTGAATCTAAGGAATTAATTTTCAACTAGGTAGGAACACCAATCACTCCAACCCCCAGGATATAATTTTGCTCCCTTCATTCCCACTGATTCCATTGATAAAAGATTGACACAAGCAGTGACCCCTGAACCGCAATAAACGATGATCTCTTCAGACCCCGAAAAATCGTCCCATAAGCCTTTTTGTTCAGCTTCAGGTAGAATAAACCCTTTTTCATCAGTAACACGCTTCCAAGGAGAATTAACTGCCCCTTGAATATGGCCGGCAATGGGATCGATGGGTTCTCGTTCTCCTCTATAGCGATCGCTGTCTCGTGAGTCGATGACAATAACGTTGGATCGGTCTTTGCGTTGTTTGAGGGTGTCAATATCGACGATCCAATCAGTGCGGGGTTGGGGGAGAAAATGCCCTGCTTTTATGCTCAATAAAATGAATGAGAAGTGATAATTTTTCTAGGGGTTGAACTAAGATATAATTTAGGAACAATCAAGCCAAATGGGAAGCATTAAACTCACATCTTGCATCTTGTTTAAAATTGGCTAGTAGTGAAAGGGTGTGGGGTGTAGGGTGTAGGGTGTAGGGGTTTATTTTGACTCTAACTGTCTGAGAATTGATTGTTTTTGTTTTTCTATTGAGTTAATTTGTAAGGCGTGCAAGATGTCAGTTAAAGGAAAAACATAACCTATGAAAATATTAATTGATACTAATATTATTGTTGATGTTGCTCTTCAGCGTCAACTTTAATTAAAACAGCTTCGCTGTCTAATAAAAAAGGGTGGGTTACGATGGATGATTATGTTCTTATTATCTCAATTTCTGTTAGTATGGCTACACAGTTTCGTAGGGGTCAACGGCCGTTGACCCCTACCATATCCCCATCGGTAGTCCAATTTGATGAAAATGTTATTATAACCTAGATTAAACTGGTCTAACCCACCCTACCGTTTTTATGTTTTAATTATCTTTTTTATGATGCACTTCAACCACAGTATGAACATTCCCTCTCGGATTAAAATCACCCTTTAATGTTACTTCTAAAGGGTCACAAGCTGCCACAAAATCATCTAAAATTTGGTTAACAGACTCCTCATGGGAAATATAGCGATCGCGGTAACGATTAATATACAATTTAATGGCTTTTAACTCTACAACTTTTTCATTCGGTACATAAGTTAAATGTAAGGTTGCAAAGTCAGGATATCCCGAAAATGGACATTTACAAGTAAACTCTGGTAAGGTAATATTAATGGTATAATAACGACCAATACGAGGATTAGGAAAGGTAATTAATTTCCCTTCTTCAATTTCCCGTTCTCCATATTTCAGGGTTGAACTATCAGCAGTTTGAGTCATAGTAAGAACTTAAATCAATTTATTACCTTTAATATAACAGTGATCAGTGACCATTGACCAGTTAATGATTAAGTAGCCACAGGATAAACCGAGTTCCTGTATTATTTTCTAAATGAATAGGACTAGACAACTCAATTAATCCTCCCATTTGTGTTACTAATTCTTTAACAATAGCTAACCCTAAACCACTGCCATCAATCTGACTATTTTCTTGAATTCCTCGATAATGTCGCTCAAAAATACGTTTTTGATCTTCGATGGGAATACCATAACCCGTATCTTCAATTAAAATTCCTTGATATTGTTGCTCATTAATCACTTTAGATAAGCCCAATTTTATCTTGACTTCCCCAAATTTAGGAGTATATTTAATACTATTATCAATTAAATTACTCAATACTTCTCTTAAGGCTGATTTATTCCCCAGTACCGCATCTAAATGATCAGACTTTTCTACTTGTAAATCAATCCCTTTATTCTCAGCAATAGACGCAGCAGACATGATCACCGTTTCTAAGATATCCCAAACCTTAATGGGACTTAATTCTAACCCATTAGATGGGGGTAAAGAGGGAGATAAGCTATCAGGAATCGCCACAGGATCGCTATTTAATGTAATAATATCCGTCTCATCTACCATCCCCTTTTGATGACTTTCAAACTCCTTAATTAATTCTTGCAAATGCTCCCCTTCTCGTACTATATTATTAACAATAGAACGACTCTGCTCGTCTGCGCCTAAACCCTTAAGTAATAACTTACCAAACACCTTTAAAGCAGTTAAGGGGTTGCGTAACTGATGAAATAAATCATCCAGGCGATCGCGTTGTTGTTGTTGCTCTAATTTTTGTTGTTGCAGTTGTTTTTGATACCACCCTTGACGTTGATCTAATAACCGTGCAATGGCTAATGTATCAGCTATTTTTGCCACCTGATTAAATTCCTCTGGTTTCCAGGGAACAGTATCTCGTCGCGTGACTAACACCCCTAAGACCACTTCTTGATAAACCAACGGTAACACGATCTGATAATCTTTTGAATCAATGGGTTCATTTTCTGGGATAATTAATGAGCGACTCAGATCCCTCGGCAAAGACGTGGACAGGTTAGATAAAGTTACCTCCTCTTTTCCCTCTGTCAACTCAATTTGTCTATCTGATGATCTTTCTGCTGTTTCTTTCAAAGGATAGATCACCACAGGAATTAAGTTAACCGCTTGTCCTTGTTCTTCTGAGGTTAAATACACGCCACTCCAGTCTGCTTGTAACGTATTCCCTAACAGCATCACTTGAGATTGACATAAAGCGATAAAATCTTGACTGGGATTGGGTAGGCTGGCAGTAGCAGAAAACATAACGCAATAAAAAAGATTATATTAACTTTTGTAACAAAAAATAAACTTTTGTAACATCAGACCAGAGGATGAAGTTGATATAAGTGGCTCAATTGAAAGCATGGTCTCGTTTAGAGAAGATTATGAAAATTAAAGAATTATGTAAGCAATGCTTGATTTTTCAAAATTAAACAGATATAATGACCTCGGATTTTGTAACTATGACTACAGTGTGTAGTCGAAACAGGAGGTAAACGGGTTGGCAAGAAAGCGCAAACGTAAAAGTCGTCGTCGCCAGGAAGGCCGGAAAATTCTCGAGCTTGTACCCCAGTATAATATCGAAAGCGGCGAAGATAAACCAGTTACTGCCGCTAGGAAATATATCCATGAAATTGGGATACAACCGCCGGCCTTACTTATTGTAAGACGAAATGAACACACCACAGATAGATATTTTTGGGCAGAGAAAGGTTTATTCGGTGCACAATACGTTGAAGAAAACCATTTTCTCTTCCCTAGTCTCAAAGAATACCAGCCACAGGTGCCAAAAGCACAAACAAAGACTCCTGCTGTCACTGGTTAACGACGACTAAACCAAGCAAAAAAACGACCGAATCCCCCACCACCATTTAGGGGGATTTTTATTCGCTTGATTATTATATCTCAATTGGCTGATTTTAGTGGAAAATTTTGTTTTAATTGGATCACTTCATCCCGATGAGCCGTTAAGGTCAACAGACTCCCTGGCTGTGATCCTTGCTCACTAAGACTTTCAAGGGACAAAGACACCCTTTCTACGCGGCCAGCTTTTTTCCAATAAAAAAGACCCGCTACGGGAGACAAAAGT
>NZ_PRLH01000152.1 GCF_003013815.1 Cyanothece sp. BG0011
CCGATGTCAAAGCAGCGGCCGCTGATGTTATTGGGGGGACTACAACTAAGGGAAGGTTATGAGGATCTCAAGGAACTGTATCATCAAACCTCAGATTGGTTATTACAGTTAAGTATCATGGCTACCTTGGGAGAATTAGGAGAACCCAAAGCCATTGAGTTGTTAGAAGCGGGCTTACAATCGGATAATGGGTTAGTCCGACTCTCTGCGGTGAGTGCCTTAGGGGAGTTAGGCAACCAAGAGGGGGTTTCCTTTGTTAATTAAGTTAGTACAAGATCAAGATTGGCAAGTTCGTTATCGACTAGCTCAAGCATTGGGTAAATTAGGGGGAGAACAAGCCACAGAAGCCCTTAAAACCTTAACCAACGATTCTGTTGAACAAGTGGCCAAAGAAGCACAAGAGAATTTAGGTTAGCTCTAGTCAGGGATTTAACAGCTTGCTCACTTTTTGGGAAATAAACGGTAAAATTGCCTTATTTTGACTGTTTTTTCTACCTTCAGTAAACACCACTAACAGGAAGGGGGGTTGTTGGGGATCTCAACGTAGGCTGCATCATGGCGCACTTGACTGGTCCATCCTGCTTTTGACCAGAGTTGAGCGTTAGGGGTTAAACTTTCCCCTAAAAATCCTGTAATTTGGTTTTCTTCTAAGGTGTCGTTCAATTCTGGCGGTAGGGTTCTTTTTAATAATTTCATCATTTGTTGCGATCGCTGTGGGGAAATGACCCTTTCTGCCACAATGTTATGAAATAATCTGGCCACCGCATTAGTGGTTAAACGATTTTTATTTTCTCCGTTTTTTCCAACAAATTGCTTTTCTCTGCCATAATAACCGTCACACCAAGTTTTTTGATTAAGATTAATATTTTTGAATTCTTCCCAACCAAACCCCTGAAAGTAGCGGTTAATTTCGTTACGTTTATGTTGCCATTGTCGCAGTTCATCGGGGGGTAATTCGGGTCCGCTAGTGGTATTAGTTAGCATATCCACCACTAAGCTAGTGGCATCATTACTAGAGTCTACTATCATATCTGTAATGGCGCGCTCTAATTCGGTTGAGGGTTCAATTTTTCCTTTTTCTAACCATTGATAAATTGTCACTAAATAAAACAATTTTACCACACTAGCCGGATAAATGGTTTCATCTCCTCGATAAGAAAAACCGTTAATGGGATGTTGCCAAAAATCAATCGGAAAGATGATTTCTTCTGTCTCAATAACCACAGGCTTATCATACACTAACAAAGTTAAAGCACATTGATCAGGGCTTAATTCTGGAAAGGCTTCCCAAGTGGATTCTAAGACTTGGTTAACAATTAATTTTAATCGATCATCTGAAGTAAAAAAGGTCATTTTTCAATTCATTTTTAATGATTAATCAGCCGTTTTTTTAGTGATCAGTCACTGACAACTGATCACTGTTCACCGATAACTGATCACTGTTAAAAGAAGGTTTCTAAGCGTTCTAATGCTATCCAAAATCCTTCTCCTTCGTTTTTATGGCCTTGCCAAATTTCAGGAATAAAAGAAGCATTCGGGGCAGTTTTCTTTAAGTCTTCTGCTAAGGCCGGAAAATCAATATCTCCCTGTTCAATTTGTAATCCTTCTCCGTCTAATCCTTGGGCATCTGCTATGTGTAAATGTGCCGTATAAGGGCCGACTTGTTCAATAAATTCTTTAAAGGATAAATTATGATGATTACAAGCTAACTTGGAGTGAGAGGTATCTAAACAAACTCGATAGTTATTATTAGCACAAAATTGAGCAATGTCTTGAGGATCAACAAAAAGATTATGATATCTTTGTCCCCCAAAATGCCAAGGAAAAGGGGGCATCGTTTGGGGGATAATTTCAACCCCGTCTTGATCTAATTTTGATAAACTATCTAATAGTAAATCATAGTATTTTTGACGTTGGGTCATGGGTAAAGGTTCGTCTAAAGTAAACCCACCCACGTTAGTCACAATTAAAGGCCGTGATGCTTTTTTAAAGTAGGGTTTCAGTTGTCGGGTAATATCAATAACTCGCTGTAATTCCTGGATGGAATGCTGACGATAATCTTCGTCCATTGAACATAAATCTAAGACATGATCTCCGGCAAATAATTCGGGACTATGAACCACATAATCGAGATCATAAGATTGCTCAAAATACTTATCAATATTTTGTTCTAAATCTTTATAACTAAAGTGAAATTCTAATAAATCAGGGTTAGATTTTGGCAACAATTTCGTAAAATCATGATAACGAACGGGTAACCCCCAAGGGCGATCAAATTGATAGGTTTTAGCGGTAATTTGGGCTTGTTCTAAATCACTGGGAAAGAAAAAATCTCCGACTTTAAAACGTCGTTTTGCTGTCTGACCAATGAGTTCTTTTTTACGGTTCGGTTGCAAGCCTTTTCCTGGACTTTTGATCTCGATCATGGCTTCGGTTATTACGTCTCCTGGTTCTAAATTACAATTAATAATTAAACTCTTGGCCAGGGTTTCTCGGTTCATTAATTCCCCTTGGCTTAACCGCCTTTCTGATGCGGTTCCGAGGGCTTCTTCCACTTGTCTAATGCCTTCAACCATGGCCTTAAATTCTTGGGGTAAGAGGCTTACTTTATGGTCATTTCCTTCCATTGTTTTATCTAAGGTAAAGTGTTTTTCGATAACTTTTGCACCCTTAGAAACAGCAGCGATCGCCACATTAATTCCCCGTTCATGGCCGGAATAGCCAACGGGACAATCTCCTAATTCTTTTAACCTTGTAATATAGTTTAAATTGACATCTTTAAAGGGGGCCGGATAGGTGGAATTACAATGGAGTAAGACATACATTGCCCCTAGTTTTTGTAAGAGTTGAACCGATTGACTGATTTCTGCTTCGGTGGACATTCCTGTCGAACAGATGATAGGTTTTCCTGTCTTAACTAAGGCTTTTAATAATTGATGATTGGTGAAATCAGCCGAAGCAACTTTATAGGCAACCATGCCATAATTTTCGAGAATTTCTAAACTGTTGAGATCCCAAGGGGTACACAGGGGTAAAATACCTTTTTCTTTACAATAATCAAACGCTTCTAACATTTCTTCGTCGGAAAGTTGGAAACGGGATAATAAATCTAAGGTATATTGGGACCCTAAATCTTCACTCGCATCGTCGGCATTTCCAGCATTATGATAAAGCGATTTCAGGCTTCTTAGTTGAAATTTAGCACAGTTTGCCCCCGCTGCGATGGCCTCATCAATTAACTGTTTGGCTAACCCTAAATTACCGTTATGATTGTTACCAATTTCTGCAATAATAAAGGTAGGAGATTCATCGTTAATAATGAAGTCACCAATTTTAATTTCATCGGGACGTTGACGGGCGATCGCTACTAAATGATCGTTATCATCTAATAGGGGAATGAATTCGATTTCTTCAGAAAAATAACTATTAATTTTTTCGGGATCTTCGTCAAATGAAGCGTATTTAAACTGTTTATTACTAACATTAGAAACCCCTTGATTGAGATCGATGGTATTTTGTTCGACTAACCACCGTCGAAAGTCACCATCTGTTAACACACCTTCTAAGACACCTGACTCGGTGACAGAGAAGATGATGCGACTTTTATTATCACTAATCTTTTTTAAGGCGTTAAGAATACTATCTTCGGAGAAGACAATATATTTAGAGAGATTTCTATCGATTAACATAGGTTATAAACAGTTATATTGTGACGCTAGTGTTAAGCATAATATAACATTGGCCCCTAGGTTATGATAATCCCTGATCAGCAATAAGATAAGGCTTTAAGTAACCCTTGAAATTTTAGCTTGATTTCTGCTAACTCTTTTTCTGGTTGCGATCCTTCCACAATGCCTGCCCCCGCGTATAGTCTAGCACGATTTCCAGAGATTAAAGCCGAACGAATACCCACAATAAACTCACTATTATGATCATAATCGATCCAACCTAAAGGGGCAGCATAAAACCCTCTTTCAAAGGTTTCGTAGCGTTTGATTTCTTGACAAGTAACTGCTGTGGGAAACCCAGATACAGCAGGGGTCGGATGTAACTTAGCGACAATTTCTAAGGGATGAATATTAGGGTTTAATTGCGTATAAATGGGAGTCCATAGGTGTTGAATATTGGATAATTTTAAAACTTTTAACGGTGAAATCTGGGGGATTAATCCTAACTGGATTAAACGTTGTACAATAAATTCAATAACCACCTGATGTTCTCGTCTTTCTTTACTACTTTTTAGAAGTTTCTGGGCTAAATAATAATCTTCTAGTTGTGTCTTTCCTCTAGAGGTAGAACCGGCTAAAGCATCCGTTAATAATTGATTATTTTTTAAGCTAATTAATCGTTCAGGACTCGCCCCAACAAAGCAATTATTTTTACCATTATTAACAGCAAAAATATAACAATCAGGATGATAATATCGTAAATGTTGTAAACAGTTAATAATTGAAAAGTTTTCAGGACTGGTTAAATCTAAAGCATTGGCCAACACTAATTTTTGAAACTGTTTCGCTTCAATTGACTTTAAAGCTGAGGCAACGGATGATTCAAACCCTTGTATCATTTCATACTTAGGATTAAGTTGAATCGATTGTTTTTCGGGTTGAGTTATTGCTTGTTCAGGTTTCACCTGAGAAATTAATTTAACATTAGTGATAGTTTGATAGGCTAATTTTTCTATATTTGTTTTTGAGTTGATTAAAAGATTGAAAATCAATAATCTATTTCTTTTTTGTTTGATAATTTGTAGTTTAGGCAAAAAACAAAAAGCTGAAGAAAAAGGAAATTCTAGGGGCTTACTTTCAGAAAAAAAGGTGAATCCACAAAAAATATGAGGAAAGGAATTTGATAAATTATTGTGACCAATCTTGACTATTTTCTGAAAACAATGATTGACGAATTCTTGTGACTTTGTAAAGCGATCGCCTGTATTGAGTTGACAAGATTCCGTCACCCCATAACCTAAAATAGCTTCAGTTTTCCCTTGATGTTCCCAGTAAAAATAAATTTCATCTTGAGAAAAATGATTGACTTTTTCACGGGTCAAAAGTGCTAAAATTGATAAGGGATCAATGTCATGAACCCTCTGGGATAAACTCACAATAACTGACTGTTTTTTGGGATTTAAAGTAGCTTTCTGAGTCAGTAGTATTTGTTCAAGACGATGTTGATCATACCCGATATTCGTCGTCTCAGGAATGATTGGTGTAGCAACAGACATCGTAAAGTTATTTATAATTTGTTTCACTTTGGCCCGATATTGATGGTATGTCTTTAATGTTATCCATACCGTTGATTGCGCCTCTTTTGAGGATCATATCATAGAGATTCTTCCTAACCAGATAATTTATGACGACAACACCCACCACAAACCAGAGTTTACCCCCGTCAAAAGCCAAATTATGGCTGGCTGCTATTAAACCCCCCATGTACACCGTCGCTATTATACCCATTACGGTAGGAACGGCGGCCGCCTTTGGGGAAACCGGACTATTTTACCCCAAAATTTTTGGGACTTTCCTAACCTCAGCTATTTTGATTATTGCTTGGTTAAATATTAGCAATGATGTGTTTGATGCTGACACAGGAATTGATAAAAATAAAGCCCATTCGGTTGTTAATTTGACAGGAAATAAGCCCTTAATGTTTGGGTTAGCTAATGGTTTTCTTGGCTTAGGAATTTTAGGGATTTTAGCAATCGCTTGGTGGCAAAAAGATATCACCGTCTTAGCTATTATACTACTTTGTTGTGCTTTGGGCTATAGTTATCAAGGGCCTCCCTTTCGTTTTGGTTATCAAGGGTTAGGAGAAATTATTTGCTTTTTCACCTTTGGTCCTCTGGCGATCGCTGCTGCTTATTATTCCCAAACTCAACAGTTTTCTTTATTAAGTTTAGCCCCTGGAACCCTGATCGGAATTAGTACCTCAATTATTCTTTTTTGTTCCCATTTTCATCAAGTTGAAGATGATTTAGCCGCCGGGAAAAAATCCCCTATTATTCGCATGGGAACCCAGTTAGGATCTCAAGTTTTAATGGTCAGCACGGTTTTATTTTTTGCTTTAATTGTTCTCTTCTCTTTAGTTGGGATCTTTTCTTTTTGGACCCTTCTCGTAGGGGGAAGTATTCCCATTGCCTATCAATTAGTGAGTCATGTGAACCAAAATCATGGTCAACCTGATCAAGTTAGCAATTGTAAATTTATTGCCGTTAGACTTCACTTTTTGAGTGGTCTACTATTGGCAGTGGGATTAATACTACCTCGACTATTATAAGATTGATTCGTATTAATAAGGTGGGTGTTTTACCCATCTTATACACCAGAAACCCCAATGAATCAAAAATAAATTTTTCTTAACCTCAGAATCTAAAAAAACTTATATAATAAGTGAAAATTATTTGATTTAGACAAAAAAAGATGACAGCACTGACAGTCTGGAAATTTGATACGCCCAATGGAGCGCAAGAAGCCTTAAATAAACTCGTTCCCTTGCAAAAAGAACATATTATTGAGATTAGAGATGCCGCCACCGTTTCCTGGGCCGAAGGGAAAAAGAAACCCAAAACCAAACAAGCGATCAATTTAGTGGGTTTAGGTGCCTTAGATGGAGCGTTTTGGGGTTTACTGTTTGGATTACTCTTTTTCTGCCCCATTTTCGGTATTGCTTTCGGGGCAGGTATGGGAGCCTTAGGGGGTTCTCTCCGGGACTATGGCATCAATGATGATTTTATCAAAGATGTCAGAAACAAAGTGACAGAAGGCACTTCAGCCCTATTTTTATTAACCCAAGATGTCACCCTAGACAAGGTAGAAGAAGCCCTCGGCAATATTAAAGCTGAACTCATTCAGTCCAACTTATCCAATGAACAAGAAGCCAAACTCAAAGAACATTTCAGCCTAGAAGTTTAATTATTTTAATCAACCGATGAATCATCCTTCAGCCCAACCTCATTTCTCTCGGCGCAGCCTTATTCAATACGGTGGCGGTTTTCTTGGCACCAGTCTATTAGCCACTGTTTTGGGAAGCAATGGGACTAACCAGCCAGCCACAGCCCAAAGTGATTTGACCCCTGAGCAAGCTTTAGCCCAACTGATGGCAGGAAATCAGCGATTTGTGCAAAATAAACAGAAAAATCCCAATCAAACCACCATTCGTCTGCCCGAAGTGGTTGAAGGACAAACCCCCTTCGCTGCGGTTTTGAGTTGTGCTGATTCGAGAATTCCCATTGAAATTCTCTTTGATCGAGGAATTGGTGATATATTCGTGGTTCGAGATGCAGGGAATGTGGCCACTGAAAGTGCGATCGCTAGTCTAGAATTTGGGACCTTAGTGTTAGGGGCAAAAGTGTTAATGGTGATTGGACATCAAGATTGTGGTGCGGTCATTTCTACCATGAAACAAGCAGAAGTTCCAGGCAGTATCGGTGTTATTTTGGACAATATTAAACCTGCTATTGATAATTATCTAGGAGAAGAAAACGACATCGAAGCCATTAAACAAGCCACCCAAGCTAATGTTTTATATCAAGTTGATCAACTCAATCAATCCCCAATTATTGCTCAACTGCAAGCAGAAAACAAATTAAAAATTGTGGGAGCTTACGCTAGTTTAGATACGGGAGAAATTCGTCTCATTAAGACGTAACCGTTATTAAAACATTAATGAACTCAAAAAAGATAGAGCTATGAAATATCAAATTCCTGCCATACTATGAGCAGTAACTATCGACCCGAACCCGTAACTATCATTATTTCTATGGCATTAACGGCTTTATCAGTTGCCTTAATGGGAAAATATGATAGCACTTGGGTAACCATTTTACTTACCTTGATTTTTTTCTTTGCTGGACAAGCAGCAGCCACCCTTTACTGGTCGCTTATTCTAAATTTAATTAGAGATGAATTTGATTACCAAAAAGCAACCGTTGGCGTTAAAAAGTGGGTTTTTATTTATCAACTGATTAGATTCTATTTAAAAATTCAACTAAAAATATTTTTCTCGGATTGTACCCTTACGGATATTATTTTTTTTGGCTACTTTTCTAGCTTTATTAGTTTTATAATTTTCTATATTGGTCTGTTGATTAAGCTGATTTACGTTCTCTTTGAAAAGGTTAACTTAGCTTTTAATTATTAATTTCAAAAATATGGAGCAGACTTGTAAAAATTATGACTGGAAACTCCGACAATAAAAGCACTTTTTAATGGGGATTAACCCCAGGTTTGTTAGAAGCCATTCTTTATCATAGAATTCGCGCAGCATCAATCTAGAGGATATGGACTTATCATGTTGAACCCCATTAGAGAAGAAAAATTTAGACATTTATTTCAGATTTTAGATCGTAATTATGACGGAGTCTTAACTCGGAAGGATTTTGAGCAAGTTATCCAGAAAATTACTGAGATTAGACAATGGAAATGGGGAACATCTGAATACGAAGAACTTAATTTTTTTTTGATGGGTTTTTGCGATCGCTTACAAGTTTGGGCCGATAGAAATGGGGATGGAAAAATTACAGAAGCTGAATGGTTATGGTATTTAGAACAAATGCTAGATCGTTTTGAAGCATCTTATATTAAACGAGCTTTTATCAATATCAGCATCCAGATCATGGATTTTTCTCAAGATGAACAAGTGAGTCTAGAGGAATTTCAAAAATTTTATCAAGTTTATGAAATTGATGCCGAAGAAGCTCATCAAGCTTTTTTACATTTAGACTTAAATCAAGATGGATATTTGACAAAAGATGAATTAAAAACATTACTCAATGAATTTTTTTATAGTGAAAATCCCCAATCTCCTGGTAATTGGTTTTGGGGTAATCCAGGAGTTGTACAAATTTAGTCGTTTATTGGTAAAGCGTGCAAGATGTCAGTATCAGTAATTACACCCAATCTAGAAGGTTAAAGATATAAACTCTTAGATTGTCAGTGAAGATTTTAGAAAAAGTTTGGGAATACTAACTATAATGATTAACCCATTTTCCTATGTGGAAATGATGGTTATCAAGGGTTAAATTATCCATCGTTGAACCTCAAACCATTTTTTACAGCATTTTATCTAAAAATTGATCTGATCTACTGATCTTACTAAAAATTATTATGAGTAATTGGAAAACAGGAACAAGATTACAAAGTGGTCGCTATGAAATTAATAAAGTTTTAGGATATGGAGGATCAGGGATTACCTATCTTGCCAAAGAATATCCTCAAGGACATCCAGTTGCTATAAAAACCCTTAATGCTATCATTCAAAATCAACCTGATTTTAATAAACATCAAGAACGGTTTATACAAGAAGCCTTTTGTTTAGCAAAATGTAATCATAATCATGTTATTAAAGTTCATAATGTCTGCCAAGAAAACCAACTTTGGTGTATGGTAATGGATTATATTTCAGGGGGAACCCTCAGACAATACGTTAACTATAAAAATGGCATCTCTGAAGAAGAAGCCCTAAATTATATTCAACAAATTGGCTCAGCTTTAACTTATATTCATGAACAAGGATTTATTCATAGAGACGTTAAACCCGGTAATATTATGCTGCGTAAAAAGGATATGCAAGCTATTTTAATTGACTTCGGTTTAGCCAGAGAATTTGTACAAGATAAAATCCAAACTCACACCAATTCTCGCACAGAATCTTTTGCCCCTTTAGAACAATACGAATTGACAGCTAAACGAGGCGCGTATACAGATGTGTATGCTTTAGCCGCCACTTTATACTATATTCTGACCTTACAATTACCTTTTCCTGCCCCTTTTCGTCAACAAGGAGCGACCCTTATTCCGCCAAAACAGCACAATTTTAATATTAGTGATACTGTTAATAGTGCCATCCTTCAAGGCATGGAATTAAGGGCAGAAAAACGGCCTCAATCCATTCAAGAATGGTTAAAAATGCTCACAAACCAACAAATTAGTCAGCCCCGAAAACGTAATTTAAGACACTCTAGACAAGTCATTCTTAATCCTGCTAGAAAAGAACAGTTATCTACCAATATAAAATCTAATGCTTGTTTAAAAGCGAAGAAAATTGAACCCATCACTCAATCGAAACAAGAAACAAAAACCGCCCAAAATATTTCTAAAATCGCTTCTATTTCAGACGCAGGAATTAATTATCAGAAATTACAGGAACTCTTAATTTTAGGAAAGTTAAAAGAAGCCGATCAAGAAACTGCAACCATTATCTTAAAATTAACCAATCGACAAAAACAAGGATGGATAGATCAACATCATGTCGAACAATTACCTTGTCATGAATTAGAAATTATTAATCAACTTTGGTATGAAGGAAGTAATGGACGGTTTGGGTTTTCCGTACAAAAAAAACTCTATCAAAGTTTAGGAGGTCAACCAGAATACAACGCAAAAATTTGGCGTGACTTTGGAGATAAAGTGGGTTGGAGACAACATAATAATTGGCTCTCTTATAAAGAACTTAATTTTAATCTTTGGGCGTCTCAAGGTCATTTACCCATGTTAGGAATGCAGTTATGGGGGTTTACAGGATGGTTGACCGTCTTGATGAATCGGTTAAATCTCTGTCAAATTGAGGAAAAAACAACTTATTAGTTATCTGTCAAATTGAGGAAAAATAACGAATTAGTCCTTATATTTTGAATCAAATGACAATGTTTGGTAAAATAAAAAACAATAGAGTAAAATAAATTGAAGAAAATGAACTTATTATTAGCAACCGCCGGAGACTTCCCTCTCTCTTTTGTTATCGTCTATGTTGTCGGTTTCATTGCTGCTGTGACCATTGGCTCCATCGCCTGGTATAATTCAAAACGTCCTGCGGGTTGGGAAAATGCAGAAAAACCCGATTACGTTCCTGATGTAAAAACAGACGATCCTAAGGATACTACCCTATAAGTAGCCTAACCCAACGATCTCAGATAAGACTCAATCATACCTCAATTGTTATTGTGAAGTCTTCAAAAATTGACCAGTTATTACAAGAGTTGAAAAAAACCGATCAAGTAGCCCGACAACGGGCTACATCAGAACTCTGGCAACTCTGGTTCGGACAAAAAGGAGAAATTGGACGGGAATTATTAAAGCGATCGCAGTTTTTTCTCGAAACAGGAAATTGGCAAAAAGCTGAAGAACTCTTAACAGAAACCCTTAAATGTTACCCCGATTTTGCTGAAGCCTGGAATCGACGGGCCGTCCTTTATTTCTCTCAAGAAAAATATCAACAAGCCAAAGAAGATTGTGAACAAGTCATTCGCTTAATGCCCTACCATTTTGGGGCGTTCCATGGCTTAGGATTATGTTTATTAGCCTTGGGAAACTACGAAAAAGCGATCGTCGCTTTCCGAAAAGCCCTAGAAATACAGCCTCACGCTTTAATCAATCAAAAATTAATTCTAGAATGTACAGCCCTACTGTAGCCTAAATCTGATTGTGTTCCTCGTTTAATCCGGGTTGGGTAGGGTTCCTTAACCGTTGAACCAAAATACCGTATTTAGGGGCAAAGATCATGGCAACAATAAAAAACACCGTCAGCAACACCACAATACTACCTCCTGTCGAAACATCGAGATGATAGCTCAGATAAGTTCCCAACACACAAGAAAGAATACTACTGATCACAGAAATCACTAACATATAATCAAAGCGATCGCTTAATAAATAGCCGATGGACCCAGGGGTGACTAACATAGAAATCACCAAAATAATGCCGGCCGTTTGCAACGCAGCGACAATGGTTAAAGCCAAAACACAAAGCAAGGTGTAATAGAGAATCTGAGTATTCAAACCGATGGCTTTAGCATGGTTAGGATCGAAACAAAACAGCAGTAAATCTTTCCGCCGTAACAAGATAACCACTAAGGTAATAATCCCTGCGATCAACGTTTGAATAATATCCTGTGGAGAAATACCCAACACATTACCAAAAAGAATATGAAATAAATCAATATTACTGGGAATTTTAGTGACGAGAACTAACCCAAAAGCAAAAAACCCTGTAAAGACAATACCAATAACTGCGTCTTCCTTGAGTCGCGTATTAGATTTAATATAGCCAATGGCAACCGTCGCCCCAAAGCCAAATAAAAACGCCCCAATGGCAAAAGGAATCTCTAGTGCATAAGCCACTACCACCCCAGGTACCACTGCATGGGAAATCGCATCTCCCATCAAAGACCATCCTTTAAGAGTAATGTAGCAAGAAAGCACCGCACAAACCAAGCCTACAAAGGCACTTACCCAGATCGCTTGCACCAAAAACCCATATTGCAAGGGTTCAATGAACCAGTTTAAAATATGACTTCCCATAGCGTTACCCCTTGTTTGCCCCGAAGTTAGTCACAGGTAACCCACCAAAGGTCATTTCTAAATTTTCTTCTGTAAAGGTTTCCTCAGTGGTACCCGACGCTAAAATGGTGCGGTTAAGGAGAATCGTGCGATCGCAAAAGGTCGAAATAGACATCAAATCATGGGTCGACAGTAAAATCGTATGACCTTCTTCTCGCAACTGAATCATCAGATCGATAATACTTTTTTCTGTCTTCACATCCACCCCTGTAAAGGGTTCATCCAGTAAAATCACTTTACCCTCTTGAGCTAACGCCCTGGCTAAAAAAGCCCGTTTTTTCTGTCCTCCTGACAGTTCCCCGATCTGACGATGACGAAACTGACTTAGGCCCACTCGTTCTAAGCTTTCGGTGACCCGTCTTTTATCTTTAGCACTGGGAATACGTAATACATTCATATAACCGTAACGTCCCATCATCACCACATCAAACACACTGACCGGAAAGTTCCAGTCCACTTCGTCGGCTTGGGGTACATAAGCCATCCACTGCCGTTTCTGGGCTTTTTTAACAGAAGTGCCTCCGACCAAAACCCTGCCTTGACAGGGAGATAAAAACCCCATGATCGATTTAAACAAGGTGGACTTACCGCAACCATTGGGACCGACTAAAGCGGTAATCGAACCGGCTTCTACGGTACAACTGGCATTGTAAAGAGCCAGTTTAGCGTTATTGTAGGTAACACTCAGGTTATCCACAGTAATATTGAGGGATGGGGAAGTGGTTGACATCATGGTTAACTAAAAATGGGTTGTATCAAAGAGGAGGAGACACGATAGGGCTGCGCAAAAGGCAAAAGTAAGCCATCACTGAGTTTCAAACTTGGTTACTCTCAAACACCTTAATACTCATATCTTGCACCTTCGATTAAATTGGCTAGTTTAGAGAGGGAATGGGGAATAGGGAATAGGCAATGGTATTTATTTTTGCCTGTAACTCATTGAGAGTTGATTCTCTCTAGTCTATTATTTAGTTTTTATGTACTGGTGCAAGATGTCAGAATACGTAGTGCTGTGGACTAGAAAAGGATCTCAAGGGTGGATTTGCTATGAAACATCAGTCTCTTTCCTTATCTTAAGAAAGCTAAATGGGTGGTTAAACCTATCTGAAGTTACACTTAAACAGGTAATTATTGTGTTTTACTACCGGCTAGTAAGCCGTTAGAGATAACACGAGCATCGTATTCGAGTAAGTCTAAAAAGGTGGGAACAGGCCCCTCTTCGGTGGAAAGGGAGTCTACATAAAGGTTGCCTCCAAACCGTGAGCCGGTGGTTTTGGCTACTTGTTTTTGTCCTTCGTCGCTAACGGTACTTTCACAGAAAATGGTGGGAACATTATTAGTTTTCACCTTATCAATGACCGTTTTAACCTGTTTCGGGGTAAATTGTTGCTCAGCGTTAATGGGCCACATATAAATTTCTTTTAAATTATAGTCACGGGCTAAATAGGAAAATGCCCCCTCGCAACTCACTAAATATCGCTGATTTTCAGGAACTTGAGCGAGATCCCTTTGTAATTCTTCGTCAATGGCTTTAAGCTTTTCACTGTAAGCCGCCGCATTGGCGTTGTAAGTCTCGGCGTTGTCGGGGTCGAGTTCCACAAACGCTTGACGAATATTCTCCACATAAACTAAAGCGTTTCTAGGGGACATCCAAGCATGGGGGTTCGGTTTATCGGCATAGGGACCCTCTGCAATGGGAATGGGTTCAATGCCTTCTGTTAAAAGCACCGAGGGAACATCTTTGACATTGCCCAAAAACTGCTCAAACCAACGCTCTAGGTTCATGCCATTGTATAAAATGAGGTCAGCGTCTTGTGCTTTGGTAATATCACTAGGGGTCGGCTCATAACCGTGAATTTCTGCGCCAATACGGGTAATGGACTGCACGTCTAACTTATCCCCTGCTACGTTTTGAGCAATGTCCGCTAGAACGGTAAAAGTGGTTAATACTTTCTTTTTTCCCTGATTATCCGCAGCTAACTCTCTGGTTTGGCCGTTGTCTGTTTGGGTGGAAGGCTCAGTGACTTCACCGGAAGTACAACTAATTAATCCTAACCCTAACGTGACACTGACCATGAGAACAATGCCCCGTGAAGAGAACATGGGTATCATTTTAAAGGTTGTTTCCTTTCTATCATAATTTTATCATAATTCTATCACAATTGTTTCATATTACTCTCTAACTCTTCTAATGTTTGAAAACTGCCAACTTGCCACGATCGCTCCACAGCATCCGGGATTATTTGAGTTAAGTTAATATTGGGGAAAGTAGGACTCATCTGTGAGTGAATGTATTTGTCGTTTTGAAGCAGATAAATCTTGAGGTTGCCACTATCATAAATCCATAATTCGGGGACTTTAATGGTTTGATAAGCTTCGAGTGTGGTTTTAGAGGTCAGATCACATTCAATGGCTAAGTCGGGGGGTGGATCATCAGGTTGTAAACGACGACGACTAATCATCCGTTGATAATTTTTGATATAAAAACACGCATCGGGTTCAACTCCTGCAATTCCTTCTTTTTTGAACGTGGTTGAGCCAAAGGGTTCATATTTTCTCTTGGTTAGTTTTAACAAGATTTTCACAATATCTGAAATGAGTTCCTTTGCTCTTTCATGTTCAGGAAGGGGAACCATAATTTCTAAAATACCCTTACTGTAACTTAACCTGGCACTATGATTTTCTCCCAATTGCTGTAACATGGTTTCAAATTCTGGCCAGCTTATATCCGTAATGGTAACTTGACTACCCGGTTCTAAACTAATTTGATTAATTGGTATTACAAAAGGAATCGTAGCACTCATCATTGAATAGCCAGGTTAAGTTTGTACCGTTCCCTCAATCATAATCAACAATGTTACTGATTATTCTCTAAATTGTTTTTCTACAGCACTTAGTAAAAATTCTCTCGGTAAAAAACGGGTACTATTGACAATAACACTATTAAACATTCCCCCGGTCACCACATTAGATTGATTATTCTCTAACGCTTTGAGGGCATCTTTTACGACAGTCGTTGCTGAGGTTAAATTACCGTTATTTTTATTCTGAAAACTCTGAGGAAATTTGGCCGATTCAAAGAAGTCCGACTCCGTTGGACCAGGACATAAGGCTAAACATTTGATACCTTTATCTTTATTTTCTGCCCATAACGCTTCAGTAAAATTGAGAACAAAGGCTTTCGTTGCTGCGTAAATAGACAGATAAGGTAACGGTTGAAATCCAGCAATAGAAGATACATTAATGATACTGCCTTCTCCCCGTTGCTGCATCTGAGATAAAAACAGATGGGTCAATTCAACCAAAACCTTCACATTGAGTTGAATCATATCTAACTGTCGAGATAAGTCTCGTTCACAAAAGGGACCATAATCCCCAAAACCAGCATTATTAATCAATAAATCTACAGATAAGCCCTTATTTTGAACCCAATCATACACCTTTTGTCCTGCCTGGGGTTCCGTTAAATCCTGTACCATCACCTCAACCTTAATGGAGGTCTTATCTTGTAGATGTTTAGCTAATCTATATAGTTTATCCTGGGAACGGGCAATTAAAATGAGATTAGTTTGACGAGTGGCTAATTCTTCAGCAAAGGCTTGTCCAATACCCGAAGATGCGCCGGTAATCAACGCTGTTTTCATTACCATTATGATTACAATCGATAAGGAGTTATTCTTGTTACAAATTGTAACGCAAGCCAAGGGGAAAATTTCAACGGCGAGGCTGAGTCCACTGCCTTGGCAACTCATCCTTTCCTTACCCGTCAGTAACCTTATGAAAGATGCCCCAGAAACCGATGCCCATGAACGTTATTAAATATTTAGGTCGCTTTCTGCGGTCTCCAAGAGATCGACGAAACGGTACACAGTGGGGTAGTTGGTCTTTATCCCTGATGGATCGTTATATCACCTCACAGTTAATCGGCCCATTATTATTTTCTGTGGGGTTAGTCTCTGTTTTGGGGGTAGCCATTGGTTATTTATCAGATTTAGCCGATAAGGTGGTTGATTCTAATTTACCCCTCATGCAAGCATCGGAAATTTTACTGCTCAAAGTGCCAGAGTTTACCGCCTATGCTTTGCCCATTTCTGTGATGCTCAGCACCTTATTAACCTATGGACGATTGAGTAACGATAGTGAATTAATTGCTTTGCGTAGTTGTGGCGTGAGTTTGTATCGTTTGATTATTCCTGCGGTGGTCATGAGTTTAGTGGTGACAGGGGTGACGTTTTTAGTCAGTGAATTAGTGGTTCCTGCAGCCAATTATCGGGCTACCGCTATTTTAGTGGAGTATTTACAAGAAGATCATCCTTATTGGCAAAATAAAGACATTTTTTATCCTGATTATGAACAAGTCACCTTACCCAATGGAGAACAAGAAAAGCGGTTAAAACATTTATTTTTTGCTGAACAATTCGATGGTCAACATCTGAAAACCTTAACGGTTCTAGAATGGTTAGAAGAACGATTAAATCGGATTGTGGTTTCCGATTCAGCCACATGGAATGGACAGGAAGAAACTTGGGATTTTTTCAACGGGACTATTTATCAATTATCTCCAGATGCCTCCTATAAAGAAGCTTATCCCTTTGAACACCGACAGTTACCCTTAACGAAAGCAGCCTTTGAATTTGCCTTACAAGGACGAGATCCCTATGAAATGAATATTATTCAGGCTAGGCAATACATGAAAATTTTAAAGATGATGGGAGATGATAAAAAGTTACGAATGTTTCAAGTGAGGATTCAACAAAAATTGGCCTTTCCCTTTATTTGTGTAGTGTTTGGAGTGGTGGGTTCAGCCCTAGGGGCAACCCCTCAACAGATGAGTCGAGCCACCGGTTTTGGCTTAAGTGTGGTGATTATTTTTAGTTATTATTTATTAGGTTTTCTCATTGGTAGTTTGGGGTTAATGGGCTTAATTTCCCCCGTTTTAGCCGGCTGGTTGCCGAATCTTCTGGGGTTAGGTATGGGAGCTTGGTTATTGTATCGTTTCGCTGAATCATAATTCTGACGGTGAAACAGGGGAATAGAGGCAAATAAATTATGATTGAATTAAGAAATGCCTAGTCAATCGTTCCTGAGAAACGTTAACATAAGTTAACAAGTGTTTTTCTTGAAGCAACTTAACCTGCATCGTCAGGCGTTATCATCGGGTTAGATCATTAACCTTGATATATTTAAGTTAACCCTATCTTGACCTTTAGATTAAGAAGAGGCCGACAGCGTGAACAAAAATAACAAAAAATGGCGCAATGCTGGACTATACGCACTCCTATTGATTGTCGTATTAGCTTTAGCATCAGCCTTCCTAGATAACAACAACAGTCAAAGTCGGGAAAATTTAACCTATAGCCAGTTTATTGAGCGTGTAGAGAGCAAAAAAGTGGATCGAGTCACCCTCAGTGCCGATCGCACCCAAGCCAAAGTACCAAATCCCCAAGGGGGCGCACCTTTACTGGTTAATTTACCCAACGATCCCGACTTAATCAATATCTTGTCTGAAAACGGCGTTGATATTGCCGTTCAACCCCAAAATGACGAAGGCATCTGGTTTCGAGTTCTCAGCAGCCTAGCCCTTCCCATCCTCTTATTAGTCGGGTTATTCTTCTTACTGCGACGGGCCCAAAGTGGACCCGGTTCCCAAGCCATGAACTTTGGAAAATCCAAAGCCAGAGTGCAAATGGAACCTCAAACCCAAGTTACCTTTGGCGATGTAGCCGGCATCGAACAAGCAAAACTAGAACTCACTGAGGTGGTAGACTTCCTCAAAAACGCCGATCGCTTCACTGCCATCGGGGCTAAAATTCCCAAAGGGGTGCTATTAGTTGGACCTCCTGGAACCGGTAAAACCCTTTTGGCAAGGGCAGTGGCCGGAGAAGCCGGTGTTCCCTTCTTCAGCATTTCGGGTTCTGAGTTCGTCGAAATGTTCGTCGGTGTGGGTGCGTCCCGTGTCCGTGACCTTTTTGAACAAGCCAAAACCAACGCCCCTTGTATCGTCTTTATCGATGAGATCGACGCAGTGGGCCGTCAACGGGGTGCCGGTTTAGGCGGTGGTAACGATGAACGGGAACAAACCCTAAACCAACTCTTAACGGAAATGGACGGGTTTGAAGGCAATACCGGCATCATTATCATTGCGGCTACTAACCGTCCCGATGTTTTAGATGCGGCTTTATTACGTCCCGGTCGTTTTGACCGTCAAGTGGTGGTTGATCGCCCTGACTACGCTGGCCGTCAAGAAATTCTCAAAGTTCATGCTCGTGGTAAAACCCTCTCGAAAGACGTGGATCTCGATAAAATTGCCCGTCGTACCCCTGGATTTACCGGTGCGGACCTCTCTAACTTGTTGAATGAGGCTGCTATTTTAGCGGCTCGTCGCAATTTAACGGAAATTTCTATGGATGAGGTCAACGACGCTATTGATCGCGTTTTAGCTGGTCCTGAGAAGAAAAATCGGGTGATGAGTGAGAAGCGCAAGACGTTAGTGGCTTACCATGAAGCGGGCCACGCTTTAGTGGGTGCGTTGATGCCTGACTACGATCCTGTACAAAAAATCAGCATTATTCCCCGTGGCCGTGCCGGTGGGTTAACCTGGTTCACCCCTAGCGAAGATCGCATGGAGTCCGGGTTATATTCTCGCTCTTACCTACAAAATCAAATGGCTGTGGCATTAGGTGGCCGTGTGGCTGAAGAAATCATCTTCGGTGAAGAAGAAGTAACCACCGGCGCATCCAATGACTTACAACAGGTGGCCCGAGTTGCCCGTCAAATGATTACACGGTTTGGTATGAGCGATCGCTTAGGCCCTGTGGCTTTAGGACGACAAAATGGAAATGTCTTCTTAGGTCGTGATATTGCCTCTGATCGGGACTTTTCCAATGAAACCGCTTCTGCTATTGATGAAGAGGTTCGTCAACTGGTTGACACCGCTTACAAGCGGGCTAAAGATGTCCTAGAAAGTAACCGTCATATCTTGGATACCTTAGCAGATATGTTAGTGGAAAAAGAAACCGTTGACTCTGATGAACTGCAACAAATCTTAACCACTAATGAGGTTAAGATGGCGACTCTAGTCTAGGGTTTTTACCTGATCTAACTTTTTGAGCAGCACTGTTGTCAGTGCTGCTTTTTTTATGGATGAAAAAAGGTCTACAATAAAAACAAAATTGAGACAACTGAGTAATGGCCACTTCCGATCTAATCACCTGGCTAAAAGAACGGACTCCCCTCACTGTATTAAGTGCTGAGGTACTTGAAGCCATCGCCCTTCAGATGCAGTTAATTACAGTTGAAGGTGAACAAACGTTAGTTAAAGCGGGAACTGCCCCTCAAAGACTTTATATTTTTCAATCGGGACACATTCAAAGTCAAGAAACCCCAGAAGCTAGTTTATTGACAGGAACATTAATTAATCTCAGAGAGTTAATCTTAGAGCAACCGGTTTCGAGAACATTAGTGACCTGGAGTCAGTGCGAATTATGGTCCATAAATGCCCAAGAATTTAAGTCATTACTCAAACAATATCCAGAAATCACTCAAGCCTTCTCACAACAACTCGCCCTACAACTTCAAGAAGTCTCGTCTCAATTGAGTTTTCAGCAAGAACGACAGGGTATTCTACGCCCCTATTTAGTCACTAAAGTGAAACGGGGAGTCATTGGAAAAAGTCGTTACGCTGTTAAATTACGTTCCCAGATTAAAAACGCCTCAGATAATCGTCAATCTGTGTTGATTTTTGGAGAACCAGGGCTACAAAAAGACAATCTCGCCACTTTACTTCATTTTAGTTCCCCTTTTCGTCGAGAACCGATCATTAAAGTCAACTGTTCTCAATTACAAACCAGTGGGGCTGAATTATTTGGACGAGTTGGGGGCAAATTGAGCTTACTCGAAGCATTAGGAGAAGGAACGATAATACTCAATAATCTTCAAGAACTTCCCCCTGAATTATTCCAACCCATTGCTCAATTATTAAAAGATGGCACTTATTACCCCGTGAGCCGCCAACAAGACACTTCTTCCCCTCTCAAAACCAGTCGATGTCGAATTATTATTATCTCTGAAAAAAAGCTCTCTAACATCGATGGGTTAATCGAGAATATTATTAAAGTTCCCCCGTTGCGAGTTCGCAAAAGAGACATTGAGGATTTAGCCACATACAACATTAGTTTAATGTGTCGCAGAAGGGGAATTCCTAAAGTCAGCATTACCCCCGAAGCTATCCGAAAACTCCAAGCCTACGACTTCCCCAACAATGTCAGAGAACTGGAAAATCTCATCGAACGGGCCCTGATACAGTTAGAAGGCTATCCGGAAATCACCGAAGAAATTATTTGGCCCTCACAAAGTAAAAAACAACAATTTCGCTTTAATCTTCTCAAAGGATATCCTCGCTTACGCCAGTTTTTTCGCTCTCAATGGTATCCTGACCGACTTAATTATGGTTTTACGATGATAGCCTTTGCTCTCATCAATCTTATTCTCTGGCTTGGACCGCAAACAAGAGGAGAAAACTTTGCCTTAAATCTCTTTTGGGCTTGGTGGTGGCCATTGGTGTTAATAGGGTTTCCCTTTGTGGGTCGATTATGGTGTGCCGTTTGTCCGTTTATGATTTACGGGGAAGTCACTCAAAAAGTTTCCTTGTGGTTATTTCCCAGAAAACTTAAAAAATGGCCCCGTCACCAGGCTGAAACTTGGGGCGGTTGGTTTTTATGGGGTTTATTTGCCTTAATTTTGTTATGGGAAGAACTCTGGGATTTAAAAAATACGGCTTATTTATCTTCTTGTTTATTGTTATTAATTACGGCCGGAGCAATGATTTGCTCAACGATTTTTGAACGTCGTTTTTGGTGTCGTTATTTATGTCCCATTGGTGGTATGAATGGAATGTTTGCCAAACTCTCGATGACAGAATTACGAGGGCAGCAAGGAACCTGTTCTGCACAATGCACGACTTATCAATGCTATAAAGGCGGCCCCCAAAAAGGGGAAGGGTTAGAAACCAATGGTTGTCCTCTCTATTCCCATCCTGCCCAACTTGAGGATAATCGAGATTGCGTTTTATGTATGACTTGTTTGAAAGCCTGTCCCCATCGTTCTGTGGAGTTTAATTTACGGCCACCGGGCATTGAGTTATGGACCACTCATGTCCCTCGAAGTTATGAGGTGGCTTTGCTGCTTTTATTATTAGATGCGGTGTTTTTACATCGTTTGCCCCAAGTACAAGCTCAATTGGGGTTTTCCTGGGATCTTAATCAATTTTGGATACATTCAGGACTTGCTATTCTAGTATTAAGTTTGCCCGCTTTACTACCTCTTGTTTGTCATCAAATCATGCGGTTGTTGGGAGAGTTTCAATCAACGGTTAAACTTCGTCCATTTAAAGAATTAGCTTACGGCTATTTACCGTTAGTTTTAGCGGCCAATTTGGCTTATTATTTGCCCCTTGGCCTAGGAGAAGCTGGACAAATTTTGCCCATTACGTTAGGGACGTTTGGCTTTTCTGGGCAAGGCCTTCCTGTTATGGTTGCTCATCCTGCTGTTATTACTTTTTTGCAAGGAACCTTGTTAATTTTTGGGGTGATTTTGTCAATATTTTTGACTCAAAAAATTGCTAAATTACCTTTTCACTCTTTAATTGTTCAGCATCTATGCAGTTCGATTTTAGCCATTGGATTATGGAATATTCTTCTGTTCTGAAACAAAGTTATTTATCTTTGTTGTTCATAATAATAACCTCGGTCATTGACCGAGGTTAATAGGGGGAAAAAGTTTAGAGAAAAAATTTAAATAAGGAGTTTTAACTAATAGTAAAAGAAACTAAAATCAAGGCCGCAACAAACAAAGTAGCGATCGCACCTTGAACTAAATATTTGCGCTGTTGATAAGGTGCTGGATACTGAGCATAGTAAGGTTTGGGTTCAGTAGCGTAAATGTTGAGGATTCCGTTATCGAGTTGATTGGTGTACATCTTGTTTGTCCTTGTTTTTCTTATCTTTCTATTGTTAAATCTAACAAATTACTTATAGGTTGTAAATAGAACTTGACAACAGATTTTAAATAGTATATATAAAATCAACTTATCAACTCTTGTGTTGACTGCTTCATGAAACCTAGACAAACCTGGACAGGCTTGTTGTTCAATTCCTGCTTCAACCAAGGGAGACGGCTCCTTCTTGTCCACAGGCGTTCACCGATAAGCCATCGGCATTCTTGATCCAACCTTCGATATTTTTTGAGGCGTTGAGATCCCTGTCCATAACTTGGCCACAATTTTGACAATAATAAACTCTTTCAAATAAGGGCATATCTTGTATATTTCCGCAGACTGAACAAGTTTTTGAACTGGGGAACCACCTATCTACTATGGTTAACAAAAAGCCAAAACATTCTTGTTTATAACTCAACAATTCTCGAAAACGATACAATCCTAAATTAGATAAGGCATTGGATAATTTGTGGTTAGCCATCATCCCTTTTATGTTTAAATCTTCTATGAGAATATGTTGATAAGTTTTGGCCAATAATGTGGTGGTTTTTTGCAGAAAATCTTCTCGAATGTTGGTTATTCTTTTATGCTTTTTTCTTAGTTTCTGGTAATATTTAACCGCATTTTTAGATGCAGAGATTCCAGAACGACGGTTGCTGTGTACCTTATTTCTGTTTCTCCATTGTATCTTTCCTAGCTTGGTTTTCGCTTTTTTGATGGAAGATGGAGCCTCCAAGGTGTTTCCGTCACTAAGAGTGGCAAAAGTTTTTATTCCTAAGTCAATTCCTACTTTTTTATGGCAGTGTTTCATCTCAGGTCTTTTACAAGCTGAAACGGCAAAACTTATATACCATTTCCCTGCAGACCTCGATATAGTAAAGGTTTGAGAAACACAGTTATAAGGGATAGCCTCTTTTAATCTGAATGTTCCCAAAGTAGGAATTTTTATCTTTTTTCCCTCCTTGACTAATACCTTACCGTTAGAACTATCTACTGTAAAACTACAGTGATCTTTCTTCTTTTTAAAACGAGGTAAGTCTGCTTTTATTTTAGGCTCTCTCCAACGGGAAAATGCTTTTTTCAAGTCCCTAAAAGCATTCTGATAAATGCGAGATGAATATTTATTTGTCCATAAATATTCTGTTTGCTTTTTAGTAATGTTTGTAAAGACTTTCTTGATAGCATCTAACCGTTTTGAGTCACTGCCAGAAATTTCGGGAATATCCCAGGTGGATTTGAGTAAAGATAAGCCATGATTGTATACAAAGCGAGAAAAGCCAGCACAGCCAGCAAAAAAGCTCTTTTCTTTGTTATTCAGCTTTAATTCTCTCTTAATTGCGTACATGATTAGCTCTTTTGTAATGTTTTGACACTAACTCCTGCTAAATCGGCAAATTCACTTGGTCTATAGTGCATCCTAGACATTCTGTATAGGTATGTCGAGTATTGTACAGGTTTTTGTCTTCTAGAAAAAGCTCTTTAAGATATATGAGGGATTAATTTAGGTTCCAACATTTTCATAATTTGTTATGAATTAATCTTTTTTCCCCACACTCAAAGATATAGTAATGAGTTAACGACATATTCAAGACATGGATTTGACTGGTTTTTTCATAGTTGATTTTAACAATAAACCGTATTCAATTCCCTCTACTACGGCTTGATAAGAGGCTTCTAAAATATTAGGAGAAACCCCTACAGTAGTCCACCGTTCATGACCATTGCTCGACTCAATTAAAACGCGAGTATTAGCGGAAGTTCCGGCACCTCCATCGAGGATTCTAACCTTATAATCCGTGAGATGAAATTGGGCAATTTCAGGATAAAAATTAACTAAAGCTTTCCGTAACGCACTATCTAAGGCAGAAACAGGTCCGTTACCCTCGGCTACCTCTAATCTATCTTCTCCATTCACTGTTACTTTAATCGTCGCTAACGCATTACTATAGGGCATTCCTTCCCCATATAACCTATCACAATGAACTTGGAATCCTTGTAGTTCAAAGAAGCTTTTTGTCTGTCCTAACGCTTGACGCATTAATAGTTCAAAGCTGGCTTCTGCTGCTTCAAATTGATAACCTTCGTGTTCTAATTCTTTAATCCTTGTCAAAATTTCACGACAGGCAGCATCTTCTTTTTTTAACTCAATGCCAAAGGTTTTGGCCTTGGATAAAACATTACTTAACCCGGCCATTTCTGAGATAACAATGCGCCTTTCATTGCCAATATTTTCTGGTTTAATATGTTCATAGGTTAAAGGATTTTTCTGCACCGCAGACACATGAATGCCTCCCTTATGGGCAAAGGCCGAACGTCCCACAAAAGGCGCGTGGTCATCGGGGGCTAAATTAACCATTTCGCTAATTAAACGGCTCGTTTTAGTTAGTTGGGTCAACTGGCTTTCTTCTAAACAGTGATAACCCATTTTTAACTGTAAATTGGGGATTAAAGTACATAAGTTCGCATTTCCGCAGCGTTCCCCGTAACCGTTGATGGTTCCCTGTACCATTCTCACCCCTTCGACCACTCCAGCTAACCCGTTGGCCACGGCGGTTCCAGAATCATTATGAGTATGAATACCTAATTGAGGACTATCTTGATCGGGTTGAATCTCTAAGGAAGTTATCACATCTTTAACAATGCGACTGACATTGTGGGGTAGGGTTCCCCCGTTGGTATCGCATAAAACTAACCATTCTGCCCCGGCTGCTTTGGCGGTTTTCAGGGTTTCTAGGGCATAGTCTGGGTTATTGACATAGCCATCAAACCAATGTTCTGCATCATAAATGACACGCCGTCCCTGACTACGGAGATATTCTATCGTATCGGCGATCATGTTTAAATTTTCTTCTAGGCTGGTTTTTAGCCCTTCGGTGACGTGGAGATCCCAAGATTTACCAAAAATGGTCACCCATCGGGTTCCGGCAGCTAAAATCGCTTTTAAAAGGGGTCTTCGGCCGCTATTTTATGGGGACGACGGGTCGAACAAAAGGCGACTACTTCGGCTTGGGTAAGGGGTTCTTCTTGTAACTTCCAGAAAAACTGCACATCCTTCGGGTTAGCCCCTGGCCAACCGCCTTCAATGAAGGGAATCCCCATTTTATCCAATTGACGAGCAATTTTAAGCTTATCCTCCAAAGATAAGGCAATGCCTTCTCTTTGAGCCCCGTCTCTGA
>NZ_PRLH01000014.1 GCF_003013815.1 Cyanothece sp. BG0011
TTCATCATCATGACTGGTGTCTTCTTCGATCATGATGTCCACCTGTCCATTGCTCAAATTTTGATATCTTAAACCTGAAGAATCACTGCCATCGTAACCAGCAATATTTCCTAGGAATTTAGGGGTTGTGCTAAAAGCGTTACCCAAGTCAAGGGTATGCCAGTTATGGGTAACTTGATCTCCTGTATTTCCTGCAATAAAGGTGTTGCCGTCCCAATTTCCTTGTCCTGGGGAAATGGCTAACCAAGCAATGGTTTCTGCTCCACGTCCATTATTAAGATAAGCTTCTTCTGCTTCTAGAGCAACAGATACGCCATTATTAGTAGTGTTATTTTGACGAGTTCTTACGAAAGTGCCATCATTATCGGTTTGAACTTGGGTTAAAACAATGGGAGTGTCCGTAAAATCATGATTAAAAGTAATATCGTGCCAATTTGATCGGGTAGTAGCATCGGTGGTGACTGTACCCACTTCGATAATTGTGCCATCGGATAATTCCCAAACCCCTTGTTCTAGGACTAAGAAACTAAAGGTTTCTTGGGTATGGTTGCCACTATGGGTATTGCCATTAATTAAAGTGGTTTCTTGAAGGTTGACACTAAAGCGATCGCTTTGAATATCAGTGATTCTGACGGTGGAGGGATCAGAACCATTGTAGGATAAGGGCCCGGCAAAAATAACGGGGTTGATAAAGTTATGATCGAGAACAATGGTCTGACTGTTGTGATTTAAATTATTAATTTGACCCATTTGAGCCATGATCTGATTACCAGTCACCGGATCGGTATTGGGATCGGGATCGGTATTTGGATCAGGGGTGGGTTCTACATTACTATCACTGTAAAGAATTTGAATTTGATTACTGGTATCAGCGTAATAATCGACTAACTCAACAGAACCATTATTACCTAAATTGATAATCAGGTTTTGACCACTTTGGCTGGTGGTGACTTCATTGGAAGCATAATCTAGTTTGATAATGTCTTCACTGCTTCCATAATAGATTTTATCGTTTCCAGTAAAGCGATTCGTATTATAACCACTAATCTCGTTCTTCACATTGTTGAGATAAATCTTGTCATCACTACTAGAGTTGATCACATTTTCCACCTCAAAATCGTAAGCTAATGCAGTCGAGTAACTGGTTGTATTGCTAAACGTGCGACTGAGAAGTCCCCCTCCTCTTAAATCGAGATGAAACCCACTACTTTGACCATTTAAACCAGAAAAGTCTAACGTATCAATGCCACCAGAGTCCCAAAGGGTTTGTTTGGTTCGATAAGAGGTTTCTACCAGAGAAACCCCATTAACACTGACTTGATCGATATAATTACCAAAAACATAGGTGGTGTCGCCAACATTGTGACTTTTAGCCCCATATAAGTGTTGTAAGGCTGCAATATCAAGAGGCATAAAAGTGGCTGCAGAGTTCCCAGTGAAGTTATAAGTCATGACTGAGTTATCTGTGTTATCTAAATCACTAGATAACGGGGTTCCACTGTGAGTATGGGATAATCCTAGGGAATGGCCTAGTTCATGAACTAAAGTCATGTAACCATGTTTTCCAGGATCGTGTCGAAAGCCATTAGTATCTCCCAAGCGATCGTAACTGGTGTTTAAATGAACATCTCCTGCCAGTTTTGAAAAGGGACTGGTGGGATAATAAGCATAGGCATAACTCGGACCGTTAGAATTTTGAATACGGATGTCACCGTATGTATTTTTATTCGTTTCGTCAACTTCTTCAAAGTTAACATCAATGACATTTTCTAACCAAGTAAAAATCTCTCTATAACTGTTTTTAACGGCGTTACTAACTTCTTTTACCCCTGATTCTGAGCCATAATAGGAGTTAGAAAAATCGTCATCTTCAAAGAAACTATAGGTAATGGTTCTATCTGTACCAAGGGTCCATTGATAACCCGATAAAAGAGCGTCAATGGGTGGCGATATTGGCTCAGAGTTAGAAGAAGTTGTTGTACTTCCACTGGTAGTATTATTAGCTGTGTTATTTCCTTGAAGTGAACCATTGACACGACAGGGAGGACAATCACATCTAATATCATTAACGGATAGATTATGTGGATTAAAACCGTTATCTTGTTGTTTTAATACCTCTTTTGTGAAGTCTTGGTCGAATAGATTATTCATAGCTTTTTTATTATTTTTTAGTAATTACGAGTTTTTAAATTCTGTCAATATGTCAGTAGCCGAAATTCTTGTGATCTTTGTCACGTAATTTTTGTTACTGATTAATTGTAGGTTTTGTGATTACAGAAAAAGAATCGAAAAACCACGGTTTTTTTTATTTTTTTTCGATTTATTTTCGATAAATACTGAACAAAAAAATATGTAAAAAATAATACTTAAAACCCTTTTTAGGTTGAAAAATATGATAAAAATACTGATTTTATAACAAATCAGTAAGCTAAATTATGTTTTTTATCTAAACTTACGTCGGTTTTACCTAAGTAAAATTTTGGAATTATAAGTATGATTTTTAATTGATAGTTCTACGTAATTCTGGAAATCATTCCATTAAAGAAAGACTATTTTATTGCTTAATTAAATGTATCTACGTAATATCAGTAAATTCACGAAAGTTAGAGGATTAATTCTGTTAGTTTGCCCTTAGTTAATTGAGTAATAATACTTAAAAAAGAGTTGTGAATTGGGTGATCGCAACGCAACCCTGTTAAAGATTGCGCAATACTGCGTAGGTTTTGGATTTTGACTTTTCTTTAAAGTAAGCAGAGGAGCAGGGAGTAAGGAGCTTCGGAGATGGATTTTCGGTTTTCTCCCCCGCAAGAAAGCTCCCTTCTCCCTTGCAGTTTCAACCAGGGTTTTGAGCTTAACCTGCGTAGTATTGAAAGATTGCGTATTTCCCGTCGGTCTAATCATAGAAAAAACCGTTACGCAAGCCGTATGATCGAATCAGTATTCACAGCAGTTTTCAATGGAGTGTCTAAAAACTTAGGGAGTATCGAGATCAGTGTCAACAGAGGCGAGAGTTGAACCTAAACTAAATTTATGGAAAAATCGAAGAAAATTAACCAAAATTAGCAAACTAATTCCGAGATATTACCTTTAGCTAATTGAGTAATCATCTCTAAAGAATAGTCTTGAGAACTGCGATCGCAACGCAACCATGCTAAATATTCCCTATTTCCAGCCGGTCCTGTAATAGGAGACGCGGTTAACCCACAACAAGACCAACCGAGAGAATATGCGGTTTGTAACACTTGATCAATAGCTTGACTATGATCGTTTGGATCACGAACCACCCCTTTTTTACCCACTCGCGATCGCCCGACTTCAAATTGAGGTTTGATTAATAAAATGACTTCTCTGGGTTCTAATAGCAGGTTCCATAGGGGTTCTAAAACTTTAGTTAAGGAGATAAAAGAAACATCCATCACCCCTAAATCCGCTCTGGGATGATCTTGATATAATTCTTCAGGGGTAAGATAGCGAAAGTTTGTCCTTTCTTTTAAGATCACGCGCGGATCTTGGCGTAATGACCAAGCAACCTGGCCATAACCTACATCTACCCCGTACACTTGTTTAGCCCCTGCTTGTAATAAACAGTCGGTAAACCCCCCTGTAGAAATGCCACCATCGAGGCATATTCTATCTTTTACCGCAATTTTGAAGTGTTTTAGGGCTTTTTCGAGTTTAAGGCCACCACGGGAGACATAGGGGGGTTTTTCTTTAAGTTCAATGTCTGCTGTAATCTCAACTTCAGTCCCCGGTTTATCAATAATTCTTTGATTAACTTTAACTTCTCCGGCCCGAATACACCGTTGTGCTTGTTGACGGGAGGAACAAAGATTACGTTCCACTAGAAGGAGATCCAGACGTAGTTTAGACAAGGAACCTACAACAAATAAAACAGTTTAATTATAAAGTAAACCTAGACGATTAACTAACTTGTTCTAAATACTGTCCTAAATCTTCGATAAGACGGGTTAATTCGGCTTCTGTGGTTAAGCGTATTTTATCATCTCGAACCGTTAATAAGACTTTAGCCGCAAAAGGACTGGGATAAATATTAGGATTACAAAAAACCTCTAGAAATACCTCTCCTGTATATCGATATTCCATCGGTTTTTCAGGTTGTGGCCGTCCCCCGCTTCCTGCATTGGCGGCCACTGTTTTCAATCGTTGCATTAATTGATCAATTTCTGATTTAAGAGAGGTTGCCGCTTCAGCAGAAAAATTAAACCTGACTGATCCTTGTACTAAATTAAGGGTAAGTTGAGTCATTACCAAACACTATAATAAAACTAAGATCATTATTATCTCAATTCTTGGTCAACCCTGTATAGTTTATCTAAAAATTGTGACAAAAGATAATCGTTCTCAAGTCCGTCGAGTATTGCTCATAACCCTATTTCTTAATTTGTTTGTCATGGGGTTAAAAGCGGTTGTCGGTATTGTAACAGGTTCTTTAAGTTTACAAGCCGATGCCCTTCATAGTGTAACTGATAGTGCGAATAATGTGTTAGGGTTAGTCGCCAGTCATTTTTCTTCTCCTACTCCCGATCGCCGTCATCCCTATGGCCACCAAAAATATGAAGGGGTAGCAGCGTTGGGTATTGCTGCATTTTTGGGGATTGCTTGTTTTGAAATTATACAAGGGGCCATTGATAAAATTTGGCATGGTGGTGATCCGGTTACCATTTCAGCAGAACAATTATGGATTTTATTAATTGTTTTAGGGATTAATATTTTTGTCGCTTTTTATGAACGAAAAATCGGAAAAGAGGTGGATAGTCCGATTTTAATTGCGGATGCTTATCACACCATGAGTGATATTTGGGTCACTATTATGGTTTTACTGGGATTAATTGGTATTTGGAAAGGACAACAATTTAATTTACCTCAGTTACAATGGTTAGATGTGATTTTTGCTTTTCCTGTCGCCATTTTAGTGTTTTATAGTGGTTGGGAAGTAGTCAAATCTAATTTACCTTGGTTAGTAGATGAAATGGCGATCGCCCCTGAAAAAATTTATGCAATTGTCATGAATGTTCCGGGGGTGATTAACTGTCATGATATTGCTTCACGGGGAATGGTAGGACGACAAGTTTTTTTAGAAATGCATTTAATTGTTGATGCAGAAGATGTAGAAACCTCTCATAAAATCACTGAAAACATTGAACGTATTTTGAAAGAAAAATTTGCACCGATTCGGATTCTTATTCATGTTGAACCCCCTAATTACGAATCATCAAATATTAGTTTTAGTTCAGATAATGGGAATAATAAGAAAACTTAGGTATAATGACAAGAAAAAAGACAATGTTAGAATCAGTTTCTAGAGCAAATCAATCTAATATTACCTATCCAGAAAGAGATGGGAATCCCATGTCAGATAATACAAAACAATTTCGTTGGATAGTGGTTATCAAAGAAAACTTAGAATTATTATTTGCTGATAATCCTAATATTTTTGTTGCCGGTGATTTACTTTGGTATCCCATCGAAGGAGATAATAAGACTCGTCAAGCACCAGATGTTATGATAGTCTTCGGAAGACCAAAAGGCGATCGCGGTTCCTATCGACAATGGGTAGAAGATAATATCACCCCTCAAGTGGTTTTTGAAATTTTATCCCCAGGAAACCGTTTATTAGAAATGGCCAAAAAGTTCAAATTCTATGAACATCATGGAGTCGAAGAATATTATATTTATGATCCTGATAAAATTGATTTACAAGGATGGTTAAGAAATAATGGAGAGTTAACTGTTATTGAAGAAATGACGGGTTGGGTAAGTCCCAGACTGGGAATAAAGTTTGAGTTAACATCAGAAAATTTAGAGATTTTTCGCCCTGATGGGGGTAAATTTTTAACCTTTGTTGAGTTAGGAAAATTGAGGGAAACTGAAACAAAAAGAGCCAATGAATTACAACAACAATTACAAAAAGAACAAGAACAAAAAAAACGATTAGAAGATAAATTAAGAGAATTAGGAATTGATATTAATGATGTTTAAACTTTTTTGAGAGATAAGAGTAAACAATCACTTATATTTTTAAAATTGATTGGTGTCATTTAATTTAGAGTTTCTTTCAATACGTTCTTGAATCGCTTTTTTCATAATGTTAATATTTTCTTCGATAGGAATTCCATCTTTAACAAGGGGTGGATAAGGTTTATTTTTTCCATCAGACTGACGACGACTAAATAGCTGACGAATCGCTTCCATATCATCTCTATGGGTTAAAACATAAGCTTTTAGTTCTTGTTTGCTCATTTTATTAAAATCAGGTTTCATAAGAAATACCAATCTCCATCTGAGGGAACAATAATTTCGATTTCTTCTGTTGCTAAGATATAGACTTCTGCAGTTTCAGGATCAAAACGAAACAGTTGTATATCTCGATAACAATTAGAAAGCCATTGACAGACAATTAAACAGGCAATTACTTGATCGCTTGTAGGATAAATCTTTATTCACCTCAATTATAATCTATGAGATATTATAAAAGTATTTTTCGTCATATATGAACGTCTGGTGGGCAATGTTAATAAAAAGTTTAGAAGTGTTACCCAAAAACTGTTTTAGACATTGGCAACCCTACAGTTATTATTGATACTTTGTAGGGGCATAATATATTATGCCCCCTACCCATTTATTTTTTCTTACTATTCTTAGCAAGTTTGCGTTTAAATGCACCACCAAAAGCGATCGCAGTTCCTGCACCTAAAATAGTTAAAGGTTCGGGAACAGGTTGAGAAACTTGAGTTAGTTGAAGTCCAGAAAGTCCTCTGAAATTAGAAGTAGGAGTAGAAGAGATAAATGTTAAACTTCCATCAGTTACATTGACTCCACTAACTATATCCCAATCAAGTCCTTGATCTAATTCATTATCGTTAGCGTTGGGATTATCTCCTAAGATACTAGCAGCAGAAACACCATTAACTTCAAATGTTCCAGTTTCAATTATTGTATTGGTAGGAGCATAATAATAAATATCGTAAATTCCATTACTTAAACCACTTAATGTTAGTGACCAAGTACCATTAAAAGTGGTGAAAAAACTATCATCAATTAGGTTGCTGATATCACTACGTCCAGGTATACTACCATTCACTCCTGCGCTAGGTGCAATTAAATTTAAAGAAACAGTAGTAGATGTTCCTGTGACATCAATTAAGTTAGAAGTTGTCCCTAATGTAGTAATATTATTCCAAGTTCCAGACTGATTAGCCGCAGCACCAAAAGCACTATTATTAGAGGG
Source organism: Cyanothece sp. BG0011 (assembly GCF_003013815.1). Lineage (GTDB taxonomy): Bacteria > Cyanobacteriota > Cyanobacteriia > Cyanobacteriales > Microcystaceae > Crocosphaera. Next base: position 7,250 of record NZ_PRLH01000014.1, read on the forward strand.
TTGTGTAATACCAAAGTCAATATTAAAAGAAGCAGCTTGAGTAGAAGAGGTATTAAATAAACCAACTGTCATCGTTGATAAAAAAGCAGGAAACAAAATTTTAGGGATAGCACCAGAAATCAATAAGCTATGCTTTACCCCCCCCGAAAATTGATAAGTTTTGCTAAACTAAACATGGTAAAAATCCTCAGAATAATTGACTCTTATAAGATAGCAAAATTATGTTATTTTTCATGTATAAGTTGATGTTAGCGTTCATGTATAGTTTGAGTATAATAGGATGACTTTACCAATAAATAATACAATATTAAACACTTTATTATCAGAATTTTCTGAAGAGTGTAATAATGTAACTATTTTAATTAATCAATTACAATTACCTGATATTACTCCTAAACAAAAAGCCCAAATATTAGCAGAGTTGTTAACAGCAACCATTCATTTACAGGTTCATTGTGGGGAAACTTTTCAAGATTTAATTGCAGAAGAGATAGAAAGTTTACCCGATGATGATGAATTAGAGTAAAATAATATAGTGAAGAATTAGCAATAATAATATGAGTGCTATATCATTTCAAGACATTATTGATTCTGTTGAGAGTTTGTCCATTGAAGATCAAGATTATTTGTTTGATTTAATTCGCAAAAGACGGATTGAGAAGCGACGTGCAGAAATCGCTGAAAATGGACAAGAAACCCTACAACCTTTATCATTAGGTATAGCAAAAAAAGGAACGGCTGAAGAAATAAAAGCCTATTTACTAGAAGATGAGACAGAATAAAATATTACAAGTTTTAGATATCTTAGAAAAAGATCCTTTTACTGCTTCAATTAAGTCTCATAAATTAACAGGTACTTTAGAAGGATATTGGTCATGTTCTGTGAGTTATGATTGTCGTATTATCTTCACTTTCAGTCAAGATATGGAGTCTGAAGAAACTTTAATTGTTCTGGTTGATATCGGTTCTCATGACGAAGTTTACTAAATTCTTCGTAACGCACATAAATGCCATTTTGTCAAGATAAATAATAATGAAGATAGAAAGGATACATTTCGTAACAAAACTCCTCAGAAAGCCCGAAACAGTTTAATCTAGATGCTGATTAACTTTTTAACAAACATCTGGTTTTAATCAAGATGTTGCGAACATCTGAACTCCTTTGCGGAGTAGATTAGCAATTTTTTTCATGGGAGATAGTTGAAATCCAATGAGTGTAAAGGCAAGTGGTGGAAGCTCGTTAGCAAGACCCCAACTCTATCAAACCGTTCCCGTCTCAGCCATCAGTCAAGCTGAGCAACAGGATCGCTTTTTAGCAAAGACAGAACTCAATGAATTAGTGACCTATTTCCAGTCTGGACAGAAGAGACTGGCGATCGCCCAAACCTTAACGACCAATTCAGACTTAATTGTGTCGCGGGCAGCTAACCGGATCTTCACTGGGGGATCGCCCATGGCGTATCTAGAAAAACCCCCAGTGGAAGCACCCAAAAAAGAACTGGCCATGGCAGGGGCAACCCAAACCGCTCAACCAGGAGCCACTACCTACGTAGAAAGCGGTAGCGGTGGCGGTGGCTTTTTGGGAGGATTACGCTCCATTTTTAGCTCCAGTGGACCGATTCCCCCCGGATTTCGCCCGATTAATATATCTCGCTACGGACCGAGCAATATGCAGAAGTCCTTGAGAGATATGTCGTGGTTTTTGCGCTATGTCACCTATGCCATTGTGGCTGGTGATCCTAGCATCATCGTGGTGAACACCCGTGGTTTAAGAGAAATTATCGAAAGAGCTTGTTCTACGGATGCGACGTTAGTGGCACTGCAAGAAATGCGGGCGGCTTCTCGGGAGTATTTTCGCCAAGATGCAGAGGCACAAGCCATTGTTACCGAATACTTTGATGTCTTAATCACAGAATTCAAAGCACCCACCCCCTCGAATAAGCTGCGTCAACGTCCTTCTGATGACTTACAAGGGTTAGAACTGCCTCAGAGCTATTTTAATGCGTCTTTGACCCGTCAAAAGTTCGTGATGAAGCCCGGCTTATCCGAATCAGAGAAAGGGGAAATCATCAGAGCCGCTTATCGTCAAATTTTTGAGAGAGATATTACCAAAGCTTACAGTCAATCCATTTCTTACCTAGAATCTCAGGTGAAAAATGGAGACATCTCTATGAAAGAGTTTGTCCGTAGACTCTGTAAGTCTCCTCTGTATCGGAAGCAGTTCTTTGAACCTTTCATTAACAGTCGGGCTTTAGAATTAGCGTTTCGTCATATTTTAGGCCGTGGTCCGAGTTCTCGCGAAGAAGTTCAAACCTACTTTTCTATCGTTTCTGATGGTGGACTAGCTGCTTTAGTGGATGCTTTAGTGGATTCTCGAGAGTACGCTGATTACTTTGGAGAAGAAACCGTTCCTTATTTGCGCGGTTTAGGGCAAGAAGCACAAGAATGTCGTAACTGGGGAATGCAGCAAGACCTGTTTAACTACAGTGCGCCCTTCCGCAAGGTTCCTCAATTTATCACCACCTTTGCTAAATATAATCAACCCTTACCGGATCAGCACGTTTACGGTTCTGGAAATGATCCCCTAGAAATTCAATTTGGGGCAATTTTCCCGAAAGAAACCCGTAATCCCAGTAAGAGTCCTGCTCCCTTTAGCAAAGATACCAAGCGGATTTTAATTCACCGTGGTCCTGGTATCAATAACCAAAACAGTAACCCGGCAGCACGAGGTGAGTTTCCTGGTACTTTAGGGCCAAAAGTTTTCCGTTTAAATAACGAACTCCCTGGCAGTAGCAATGGAGCGAGTGTTAAATTTGGTGAGAGTTCCACTCAAGCGGTAATTCGCGCTGCTTATCGTCAAGTGTTTGGCCGAGATGTCTATGAAGGACAACGGTTAAAAGTGGCTGAAATTAAGCTAGAGAATGGGGATATTACCTTAAGGGAGTTTATCAAAAATCTAGCTAAGTCTGAGGTATTCCTCAAGACCTACTGGACTCCTTTCTATGTGGTTAAAGCGATCGAATATATTCACCGTCGTCTGTTGGGTCGTCCGACCTACGGTCGCCAAGAAATGAATGCTTACTTTGATTTGGCTTCTAAGAAGGGCTTTTATGCTTTGGTGGATGCCATGATTGATAGTCAGGAGTACACCGAAGCCTTTGGAGAGGATACGATTCCCTACGAACGGTATTTGACCCCTGGGGGAATGCAGTTACGCATGGCCCGTCCGGGTGCTATCAGAGAAGATATTGGTAAGCGAGTTGATAAGGAAGTGACCCCCAGATTTGTGGAATTAGGTCAAGTGTCTAATAACCGCACCGAACCTGAAATTAAATTCCGCGTTAACCAAGGGGTTAGCAGCCAACGCCAGCAAACTAAAATCTTTAAGTTGTTAACCACAACCGATAAAGTCGCCTTACAAAATGCCATTCGGGCTGCTTATCGTCAGATTTTTGAGCGGGATCTCGATCCTTACATTATTCAAGCTGAATTTACCAGTCTTGAAAGTAAGTTAGGCAATGGAGAAATTACCGTTAAAGAGTTTATTGAAGGGTTAGGTTGTTCTGATCTCTATATCAAAGAGTTCTACACGCCTTACCCCAATACGAAGGTGATCGAACTCGGAACTAAACATTTCTTAGGTCGTGCGCCTTTAACTCAAAAAGAGATTCAAAAATACAATCAAATTTTGGCGACTCAAGGGATTCGTGGCTTTATTGGGGCAATGGTGAACAGTATGGAATATATTCAACTGTTTGGAGAAGATACGGTTCCTTATCGTCGGTTCCCCACCCTTCCGGCGGCCAACTTCCCCAACACCGAACGCTTGTATAACAAGTTAACCAAACAGGATCGGGAATTGGTGGTTCCTAGTTTTGAACCTGTAGTGAAAGTAGGTGGTTAATTAAATCATTCCCTAAAATTTTGATGACACAAGGCGCGAGCGATCGCGTCTTTTTTTTGTTATTATCTATAACTGATATCTTGCACCAGTACGTAAAAACTAAATAATTATAAAAAAGTAATCAATTTTGAATAAGTTAGCATCAAAATGAAACACTATTGCCTTTTGCCTCTTGCCTCTTGCCTCCTAAACTAGCTAGTTTAAGCGAAGCTGCAAGATGTGAGTATAACTGATATCTTGCACGTCTTGGAGAAAAACCAAATAAAGAAACAAGGATTAATCTTGATCTATTTTTCTAGAAGAGTCTGAGACGTTATTATTATCTCGATGATGAGTTTGAGAGTTAATGTTATTTTTTTCTGCAAGATTGACAGGTTTTTTCGCCCAGGAGAAACGAGTGGGAATAGGGGTACGAGGGACAGCTTGTAAACCTTGTAGCATTTCTGATAAATGGAGTCCTTCGGGTTTAGTTTCCTTAAGTTTATGCCAGACAGAACGGGACATGAGTAAAGTATGTTCGATGGGATTTGCTCCTAATTTTTCTAAATATTCTTCCCGTTCATGTTGATAGTCTGCTGATACCAATTCTAAAGTTTGACTAGGATATTTTTGGACAATTTGTGCCATTTGTCCCAGTAACTTTGGATATAACCAAGTATAGGCAGGATGAACAATTAATTGTGCCTGATGGGGTTGAGAACCGTTTTTAGAAAGGGTTAACTTAAAATAGCCAATGGCTGCTTTTCTTTGGGGTTCAAAAACATAGCCTTGCGCCACCTCTTTTTCATTAAACCATTGCTGCCATTTTGAACATAACCCTGCAAAAAAACGAGTTTTAAAATCCTGGGGATTGCGGTCAAAGACTTGTCTCAGTAAAGGGGGCATAGACACGCAATCTAATTGGTATAATAAATGAGCATCAGCATTACTAACTGGCAATAAATTAGGTAACTCTGAATTTTGCTGAGCTAAGCTTTGTAGTAATTGTGAATCTAATAACCAATAGGTTAATTGAGCTAAGGGTTGAAAGCCATTTTGACGATATAAAGCGAGGGTATTTTTTTCATTAATATTAACTTCTAAAACCCAAGTTCTTGCTTCCCAAACTGTTTCTAAGCAATGACGCAAGAGTTGGGAACCCACCCCTTTCGGATTAGTCAATAAATCTGGGTCTCCTTCATCGCAAGCAACCATAACCCTTTCTACTCGCCAGGTACTGCGGACTCGATTGAAAGGGGAAATATGAATAAACCCTTTGAGTTTATTATTGTCGTATCCTTGGGGTAATTCAGCCACATAGACACGAAAATGGTTTTGAAAGGTGTTGGGAAACCAACTCAAGAACTTGAGGAGTCCAAACCAATGCCGCACTTGTTGCAGTTGTTCTTGAAAAGAGGCTGAATTTTTAGCCATCTGGTTAGTGGGAGTCGTCATCCCTTCCAACCAGTCAAGGTCTCGGTATTGGACGGGACGAATTAACGCTTTAGGATAATTATCAGAAGATACTGTCATAAATCGCATTAGGAAAAGAGTCGCCTATCCTCTATCTTAACCATTTTTAGGAATTTCTTGTTTAAGTTATCCAAGTCAGTCTTGGTTAAGTCTCTAAAGTGAAGTACCCCACCCTAAGTTTTCTTCTGACTAATTTCCATTCCTCTTTGAGCGAGAAATTCCTCTACTTCAGCTAGTATTGATTCGGCATCATCTTCTTGTTTGAGAACATATACCATATCATCAGCATATCTGACACATTTAGAATAGGTTATGCCCCTGCTTCTGAATTCTCCAATTTTTTCGATACCGTTAAGGGCGATATTTGCCAGTAAGGGCGAGCAAACGCCTCCTTGTGGTACTCCTTGGGGAAATTATGGGTTAATTCCTGCCTTAAGGCATTTACGTAACCCTTTGATGACAGATTCGGGGGCAATCACTTGTTCTAGTATAGTTTGGTTGGATAGTTGTTTGAGTCTTAAAGCACCTGATGAGTATGGGAATGTTGCTTAACGTTATCTTCTACTTTAACCACATTAACTGCATTTAAAACTCGCTTTTTCTCTAAAGAAAAATTCAAATCCTTTTTAACCGTTCCCAAAGGAATTAAAGACTTAGCATCAGGACGAGTTTGATAAGTTCTTACTGCAGCCAAAGTCCGTTCAGTAAAATTATCACAAAACTGAGCATCATCAGGAAACTCGGCCGTTTTGGTCAAGGTTTCCCCTGTTAAAATCTCTCCGATAGACTTAGCACAAGCTAATTCATAGGATGTAGGAATACCTTTACAAATGGCTTCTAAAGCAGCCGAGGGAATGGGTTCAATGACTCGAACTTGATGAAACTCTCCATCATCCTTTAAAAAGCAGGTGGCTAACCCAAATACACAATAATCGTCCAGAGAAATATCAGTATCATTGGGTAATAATGTTGTGGTAGACATCGGTAATTTTATCTCCGTAATCTTGCAATTAGTATGGAACGGTTTCAACTAATTTTATCAGTGATGCTCTTACCTCTTCCGTTATAGGACACAAAGACACAACTTTTTATGAAGAACTGTTAAATCTTTTTAAAGCAAATGAAGAAAATTTAGACCGTGAGAACATAGTTATCTTATGTATTCTCATTATTTCCTGTGATTTACACTATTTTCTTTCTCCCTTGCTCCGGTCTCCGGAGCTCCCCTGCAATCCTAACTAGGATCTTTGTGATCTACTTATGTATTCTCATTATTTCCTGTGATTTACACTATTTTCTTTCTCCCTTGCTCCGGTCTCCGGAGCTCCCCTGCAATCCTAACTAGGATCTTTGTGATCTACTTAGTCTCCCTTTTGGGGGCATCGCCACTTGTTCCCATTACTTATAATTACTTAATAAATCTGACACAAGTTAAAAACTTAAGGAAAATTTTATAGAATGCTGTAACTCTCTACAGTAAGGAGTTTTGAAGCTCAATTGTGATCATTCAAGTTTCAAGACAGTTACAAGAGTGACACATTTTTTACCGTTAACAATCAAACTATCAAGTACAGTGATTTTAATAAACACCCAGATATTACTATGAATGATAATATACTTAATTATAAAAATTCAGATCCCTTGCCGATTCCCATAGGTTCAGTTGCCCAAAAAGACTATATCAAAGCAGCGATCGCCACTCAACTACAAAAAAAAGCCCTTTCTGATCTACAGTTAAGAATCCTCATTAAACAAGAAGCCAAGCAAGGGAACTATGACAGTGCCATCGCCTTTCTCAATCAATTAATTGACCGCCGTCCCCAGAGTGCCATTGATTATAATAACCGAGGTTTAATGTATCTCAAAATCGCTAATTATGATCAGGCCCTGACTGACTTCGATCAAGCGATCGCCCTCAACCCTCAGTTAGATCGGGCTTATAATAATCGGGGGAACTGTTACGCTCATCAAGGCAACTTAAGCAAAGCCATAGAAAACTACGAACAGGCATTAGATATTAATCCTTATAACCAAAAAGTGTGGATTAATCACGGGATTACCCTCAGAGAACTGGGAAACTATGAATTAGCCATTGAAACCTTAGAACTGGCCAAAATTATTGGCGATCGCTACCTAGGGCGGATTTACGCAGAACGGGGGTATACTCATTATTTGATGGGAGATTGGAATTATGCGATCGCCGATTATCGTCGCGCCCTATCCTATTTACCAAAAGGCGATCGGTATGAGCAGAAAGTGATGAAATGGTTAGGCCAAGTTCTTAAGCCCCTTATTTCCTAAGTTCACTGATCTAGTGCTACGCACCCTTGGAATGGGCAATGCTTGATTAGATAATAGTTTCAACCTTAACAAATGAGAAACATCTTTTTTGTCTTGCTATAACTGTTCAGTGGATCACTGATAACCGATAACGGATAACTGTCCCCTAACCTCTAAATCAAGATTGGTAAAACTGTTGTAAGATCCACTCTTAACAGAGACAGTGGTCAAAGTTGAGCGTAAAGCTTTTTTTTCCTTGACTTTCGAGGAAAGGTTTGACAACTGAGTTCTGGCAAAATATAAAAAGTCTCTTTCTTGAGTTTGTTAACCTAGCGAGTCCCATGACCACCACTATATCCGCCGATCAAGTTAATCAAATCATTTATAACTTACATCATGATCCCTTTGAAATTCTAGGGTGTCACCTTCTAGAAGAGGGAAAAAACACCAAAAAATGGGTAGTCAGGGCTTATTTACCGAAAGCAGAAGCAGCATGGGTGATCCGTCCCACCGAACAGAAAGAAGATCCCATGAACTCAGTTCACCACCCCAATTTTTTTGAATGTATTATTGAAACCCCAGAACTCAATCATTATCAACTCAAAATAAAACAAGGGGAACATGAGAAGGTGATCTATGATCCCTACGCGTTTAGTTCTCCTTACCTCACAGACGAAGATATCTATTTATTTTCAGAAGGAAACCACCACCGTATTTATGAAAAATTAGGCGCCCATGTGGGTGAAGTCAACGGAGTTAAAGGGGTTTATTTTGCCGTGTGGGCCCCGAATGCTCGAAACGTTTCGGTTATTGGAGATTTTAACAACTGGGATGGCCGAGAACACCAGATGCGAAAACGCAACTATACCATCTGGGAACTATTTGTGCCGGACATCGGGCCAGGGACCGTCTATAAGTATGAGATCAAAAATAGTGAAGGCCATATCTATGAAAAATCTGATCCCTATGGCTTTTATCGAGAAGTTCGACCGAATACGGCTTCTATTGTGGTGGATCTCGATCATATTTATCAATGGCATGACGAAGAATGGTTAGAACAACGACGGAATAGCGATCCCCTCAAACAACCCATATCGGTTTATGAGGTTCATCTAGGATCTTGGTTACATGGTTCGGCTGCTGAGAAAATGCCCTTACTCAATGGAGAAACAGCCGATCCGGTCATTGTTTCAGAATGGAACCCAGGGGCCCGCTTTCTCAGTTACTACGAACTCGCCGAGAAACTGATCCCCTATGTCAAGGATATGGGTTACACTCATATCGAATTATTACCCATCGCCGAACATCCCTTTGACGGATCTTGGGGGTATCAAGTCACCGGCTTTTATTCTCCCACCTCTCGCTTTGGCCGCCCCGAAGATTTCATGTATTTTGTGGATAAATGCCACGAAAATGGCATCGGAGTGATTTTAGACTGGGTTCCGGGTCATTTTCCCAAAGACTCCCACGGGTTAGCCTATTTTGATGGCACTCATCTTTACGAACACGCTGATCCTCGCATCGGAGAACACAAAGAATGGGGAACCTTAGTCTTTAACTATGGTCGTCATGAAGTGCGTAACTTCTTAGTGGCTAATGTTTTATTTTGGTTCGATAAGTATCATATTGATGGTATTCGGGTTGATGCAGTGGCTTCGATGTTATACCGTAATTATTTACGGAAAGAAGGAGAATGGATCGCCAATGAATATGGGGGAGACGAACATATTGAAGCGGTCAGTTTTATCCGTGAATTCAATACCGTTTTATTTGAGTATTTTCCGGGTGTTCTTTCTATTGCTGAAGAGTCTACCGAATGGGAAAAAGTGTCTAAACCCATTTATGATGGTGGCTTAGGATTTAACCTTAAGTGGGATATGGGTTGGATGCACGATATGTTAGATTATTTCAACATCGATCCCTTTTTCCGTCAATACCATCAAAATAACGTCACCTTTAGTATGTTGTACTATTACAACGAAAACTTTATGCTGGCCTTATCCCATGATGAAGTGGTGCATGGTAAGAGTAATATGTTGGGTAAAATGCCAGGGGACGAATGGCAAAAATATGCCAATGTTCGGGCGTTATTTACCTATATGTATACTCACCCCGGCAAAAAAACCATGTTTATGAGTATGGAGTTTGGCCAATGGAGTGAGTGGAATGTCTGGGGTGACTTAGAATGGCATTTATTGCAGTATGAACCCCATCAACAACTGCAACAATTTTTTACCGATCTGAACGCCCTTTATAAACAAGAACCGGCGTTATATACCCATGATTTTGAATATCATGGCTTCTACTGGATTGATTGTAACGATAATGCCCATAGTGTGGTGTCTTTTGTTCGACAAAGTGATGAACCCGAAGATGCTTTAATTGTGGTTTGTAACTTCACCCCTCAACCCCATAGTCATTATCGTATTGGGGTTCCTGAAGCGGGATATTATGTTGAATTATTCAACAGTGATGCAAAACAATATGGTGGTAGTAATATGGGGAACTTAGGAGGCAAATGGGCTGACGAATGGTCATTCCATAATAAACCCTATTCTCTCGATTTATGTTTACCTCCTTTGGCTGTGTTAATTCTCAAGTTAGATCCCACTAGAGTACCAGAAGTAACCACCACTGAAGTCTTAGACAGCGACGAAGAAGAATAACTTTTTTTGGGTGTGGGGTGTAGGGTGTAGGGTGTAGGGAAGAGGAGTTAAAACTGTTCCCCGTTCCCCGTTCCCTTTCTTCCAATTCTAAGACCGTTTACTGGCTAAACAAGCTAAGGCAACACAACAAAAGGCATTCACCCCTAGAAACGCCCTAGAAACGTCTAGAGAGGGCATTGCCCACACCGCAGGGGACATAATAGCATGAACCGTTAAACAGCCTGCTACCCCCAAACTGGTGCCGATGGCAAACCATTTCCAGCTACGATGACCTAATAAAATGGCAATTAAGACAAAGGGAACTAACACGCTGGCTAAAAAAGGATTTAACGAAGCGGTTCCTTGCACAGAATTGGCTAATTCTGGGATAGAACTCCCCATGACTCGAAACGGCCATTGAGGCAAGTCAAAAATATAAATCCCTTGTAAAAAGAATAAACCGGAACTCCCCAACACCAAACCCCAGTTAAAGGGACTGGTGAAAGAGAAAGGAAAATAGTTACGCAACAAGAAGGCTAAGAGATACGATCCCAACACCATTAACAGTTTCGGTAACAAGGCAACCATACCGCCATCTATCCAAAAACGGGGGTTTAAGTAGCCACTATCCCGTAACCACCTGAAAAAGTCTCTAAAGGTAATTTGTCCCTTTAACGCCAGTTTAACCGCTTCTCCCGCGTCTAATTGACCGGCACCGTAATAGTTAAACGTATCCTCTTCAACTTTACGAGAAGATTGCTTTAAAACGGCTAAAATTTCGTTCGGTTTTTCGATACCCGACGCTTTAACTAACGCCGCCACCCCGGCCACATGAGGGGCTGCCATACTGGTTCCCTGGAACCCTGAAAATACCGCTTCTCCGGTGGTGGGATCGATGGTTTCTTGGAGAATTTTACCGCTTTCGCTACCCCCAGGGGCAGAAATGTCAACCCCTGCGCCATAGTTGGAATAGTTGGCTTTTTTGCCGGTTGCATCGAGGGCTGAAACACTGATCACTTTCGGATATCTGGCCGGGTAAGAGGCGGCATTTTGATTACTGTTACCGGCAGCTGCAATAATGACCACACCTTTATCATAGGCGTAGTCAATGGCATCTTTCATCACCTGACTTTCGCCGCCTCCCCCTAAACTCATGTTGATGATATCGGCCCCATTATCCGCAGCGAAGCGAATGGCATCAGCAATGTCAGAAACGCTTCCTCCTCCTTGGCCTGAAAGCACTTTTAAGGGCATAATTTTGGCTTGATAGGCGATGCCGGCAACCCCATAATTATTGTTGGTAGACTGGGCAATGGTTCCAGCAACGTGGGTTCCGTGGCCATTGTCATCAGAGGCATCGTTGCGATCGTTTACGAAGTCATATCCTGCCACAAACTCAGTTTGTCTCAAGTCGGGAACTCGACTGACTCCCGTATCGATAACCGCAACAGTGATCCCTTCTCCTTTGGTTTCTTCCCAGGCCCTTTCAACATGGATATTATGTAAGTTCCATTGTTTACTATAGTCAGGATCATTAGGACTTTCTAGGGCATGATAAATATAGTTGGGTTCGATGTAATCAACATATTGTTTTAAAGACGAGTGTTTCAGGTTGTTGATCAAGTCTTTATCCCCTGAAACGGTGTAAATGTGTTCATCGATCGCATAGACACTATTCAGACTTAACGTCTTATCATATTTAGAAGCGATCGCTTCTATTTGTTCGCTGAGGGTGGTGGTTGAAACATCTTCACGGAAATTAACAATAATCGATTCATAGGTTCCTTGGGTCGCCAGTCCTTTGAAATTCATCAAAGCGACCCATAACCCCACTATAAATAAAATGAGAAATAATAGTTTTTTCATGGTTATGGCTTTCCCTGTACTTGACTGCCGATTTCCTTAATCTATCGGTTGTCATCTATTTTGTTTTATGTTATCTCATTAATTGCTTTATTAGTAAACTCCTATCTTGTGCCTTCGATTACACCCCCCACACCCCCCACACCCCCCTTTATAAGGGGGGCAGGGGGGGTTAGGGGCAGGGGGGGTAGGCAAAAGGCAAGAGGCAAGAGGCAAGAGTATTTTATTCCTTAACTTGTAGCGATCGCAATCGATTAATGGCTGCTGCTAACTCAAAACGACGAAATAAGACAAAATCTCCTTGAGGATAGTGACTTAAAATATCTAACCCTTTACTATTAATATCTTCTATGACTTGATCTAAAATATCAGGTAAAGTTGTTTGACGGTTCATGTAATTATTTTTAGCATAAATAATTGCAGATGAAATTGACTGTAACTGTCCCCGTTCTATTAACTGTTCAACGGCGGTTAAATCAATTTCTTCTGTACCGAAAACCACTTGATCCACATCTCGCACTTTTACTTTAACGTCTCGTTTTCCTCGACTAGGATCAATGCTATTACCTAACGGTATTCTAGGGGTTATTTTACCAAACTTTTCACCTCCTTCTCTCTTCCGTTGATTAGGATTTTCTTGAGCAATTTTTTTTGCTTTTTCCGTTACATCGTGGGGTTGAAAATTATCCATTGCAATGACATGATCTGCGACATCAAAATAGTCTCCACTGCCTCCCATTACTAATAGGGTTGATACTCCATAATCTGTGTACAATTGTTTGATTTTATCGATAAATGGGGTAATCGGTTCTTTATCTTTTACAATTAATTGCTGCATTCTGCGATCGCGGATCATAAAGTTCGTGGCGGCTGTATCTTCATCCACTAATAATACTTTACTACCGGCTTCTAATGCTTCTATAATATTGGCTGCTTGGGAGGTACTTCCACTAGCATTGGTTGTTGTAAAATAGTTAGTTGATCGTCCTTGGGGCAACTGATTAATAAAAGGAGAAATATCAACCCCGACAATACTTCTACCATCTTCTGCCCTAATTTTTACCGCCGATGGATTACTAATTACAAATTCTCTCCCATCCCCAGGAATATGATTATAAATTCCTAATTCTATGGCTTTTAATAAGGTAGATTTTCCATGATAACCCCCTCCAACAATTAACGTAATACCTTGGGGAATACCTAACCCTTTGATCACACCTTTATTAGGGAGATTTAATGAAATTTCTAGGGACTTGGGAGATTGAAAGGGGATAGCATCTGTATCTAACGGACGAAAATCAACGCCACTTTTTCGAGGTAAAATTGAACCATTAGCGATAAAAGCCACTAGGTTGTGTTTAGGAAGATTTTCCCTTATCCAGTCCGCATCTTCGGCGGTTTCAACCTGTTCTTGAATGGCCTGATCATCTAAGGATTGATAAAGTAAACTATTGTCTACTATCTTGGGAATATCTTCACATAATAGTTGTGCTGCTTGACGACCTAAAATGGTTCTTCCTCTGGCAGGAAGTCCCACAGAAAAGCGAATTTCTAGCTCATTTTTATGAATCGTTGCTGCGGTTCGTTGTATGATTTCCTGTCCAATTTTAATCATACTAATTTTTCCACTTTTTCCTGTTCCTCTTTGGTGACTCATTTGAGAACAAGCTTGACTAAATTGCCGAATCAAATAGTCTTCTAGAGCAATTTTTCTACTTTTATTCTTATACAGTTCAACAGGAAATTTAGCAATTGTATGGGGAATTTTTATAATTAATTTACTAGGGGACGCAAAGGGGTCACTTTGAATATGTTCAAAAATTAAACTAAATTTCGGAAATTGATAGTTTCCTTTAATCTCTTTATACGCTTTATAACCCCGTCCATCTAGAGAAATAACTTTATCATATAAGTCTTGATCATTCATAATACTAATATTTTGTACCTTCGATTAAATTAGCTATATTCCCTACCCCCCCTGCACCAAACCCCCCTGCCCCCCTTGTAAAGGGGGGTGTGGGGGGTGTGGGGGGTGTGAATAGGCAATAGTTTAATTCTGACTCCTGACTCCTGACTCCTGACTTCATTATCTAACTCCCAAAAATTTATGAATTTGTAAACTCATACGCCATTGAGGATGACTGATAATATAATCAAAAATTAAAGATTGACTTTCGGGGGAATTCCACTCAGGTTGTAAATATTTAATGGTTTGGGATGAAACTTTTTTTTCTTGTTCTTCTGCCCACTTTAAGTCCGCTTCATTAGCAATAATAACCTTTAATTCATTAACCTGAGAATAGATACTTTCATGGGGAACTTTAAACGGTTTAGGAGACAAAGTAACCCAGTCAAACTCCCCCGTTAAAGGATAGGCCCCAGAGGTTTCTAAATGAATCCTTAACCCTAACTGTTTTAACCCCTTCGTTAAGGGGAATAAATCATACATTAGGGGTTCTCCTCCTGTAATTACGACCATAGCAGGGTTAGCAGCTTTAGCTGCCTCAGCTAACGTTTCAATCGACTGCTGAGGATATAGGTTGCTACTCCATGACTCTTTTTGGTCACACCACGGACAATGAACGTCACACCCGGCTAAGCGAATGAAAAACGCACTCATCCCTGTCCAAGTCCCTTCTCCCTGTAAGGAGTGAAACCTTTCTACAATAGGATAAGTGATTAATTGAGGTGCGATCGCTTTCATGTCAACTGACGCTAAACTATTCATAACCGATTATTAACACTCCTGACAATTGTAACGGCTTTTTCTGTTGTGTTATGAAACATTATTGTTATCGACGCTTATTGACGCTGCCCTTGGTTATTATAGGTTTAATTGGTTGTGAGTCTATTGAACCTATTTCCCTAGAAAACATTCCGATTCCTGAAACTCCCGCTTCTAATTCTAACCCTCCTTCTAGTTTAACCGATCCGGCCTTTCTTCAAGCCCTCGAAGAAGTAACCCACCGCAAAATTAATCAATATCGTTTATCTAAAAATTTACCCCCCTTAAAACTTAATCCACAAATTACCCAACAAGCAAGAATTCATAGTGAAAGAATGGCTTCTGGTCTCATTCCTCTGGGTCATGACAAATTAGAACAACGACTAAAAATTATTAGTTATAGTACACCCCATGAAAAGGGAGTGGAAAATTTAGCCACCCATCAAGATGATTTTGATCCGGTTCAAACTACCCTTAAACAATGGTTAAATAATCCCAAAAATCTTAAAAATATTGAAGGAAAATATGACGAAACTGGAATAGGCGTAGCACAAAATAATCGGGGAGAATACTATTTTACACAAATTTTTATTAAAGACAAGCCTTCTACCATTACTCGTTCTCCTGAGATTACTAATAGTTTAGATCCCTGGAAAAACCCTGATCTGTTGTTGGAAAAAGCAGGACAAGATGGACAGTTTTTAATTGCCTTAGAACAAGAAATCAATCGTCGGGTTAATCAATATCGTTTATCGAAAAATTTACCCCCATTAACCATGAATGCAGAAATTAGTTATGTTGCCAGACAACATAGTAAAGATATGGCCAGTAAACAAGCAACCTTTAGTCATGATGGGTTTGATAATCGGGCGAAATCCGTAGGAAAAACCATTCCTTATCAATCCTTTGCTGAAAATTTAGCTTATATAAAAGGGTATCCAGACTTAGCTGATGTAGCAGTTAAAGGGTGGATTAATAGCCCCGGTCATCGTAAAAATATGGAGGGAAATTTTAATTTAACAGGAATAGGAATTGCTAAAAATTCTGAGGGAGAATACTACTTTACTCAGCTATTTTTATTACAACGATAAATAATTAATAATGGTCAATTATTTGGTACATTTAAAATATTATCCTTAATTAAATATAATTATGAGTCAAACGATTACTAAAGTAAAAGAAACCTTATCTCACTTAGAAATTATTACCGATTCTAACCAAATCACGAAACTATCCCTAGATTATTATCATTTTAGCCCCATTTTACAGCAAAAACTACAAGATAAACGGGGAGACATCGTTATTCGTCCCACCACAGAAGAAGAAGTCGTACAAGTGGCCCAAACTTGCGTTAAATATAAAGTTCCCCTCACCGTTAGAGGGGCCGGAACCGGAAATTATGGTCAATGTATTCCCTTAGAAGGGGGTGTCATCCTCGACATGACCAAAATGAATCAAATTCTTTGGTTAGAACAAGGGGTTGCTTGCGTCGAACCTGGGGTGAAAATGGCCGCTTTTGATAAACTCGCTAGACAAACCGGGTGGGAGTTGCGCATGGCCCCTTCTACCTACCGTAGCGCAACCATTGGGGGGTTTATTGGAGGGGGTAGTGTGGGGATGGGATCAATTACCTACGGACAATTACGCGATCGCGGAAATCTTCGCGCGTTACGAGTCATTACCCTAGAAGATGAACCTTGTCTGATTGAACTCCGAGGGGACGAAGTCCAAAAGGTGAATCATGCTTATGGCACTAATGGCATTATTACACAATTAGAAATCCCGTTAGCTCCCACTTATCCCTGGGCTGAAATTATTGTTATTTTCGATGATTTTATGCAAGCTGCAAGGTTTGGTCAAGGGTTAGGAGATAGTGATGGTATTGTTAAAAAATTAATCAGCGTTCAGGCTGCCCCTATTTGTCGCTATTTACATCACTTAAAAGACTATTTACCTGAGAACAAACACGCTGCTATCTTAATGATTTCAGAATACGATTTAGAAGCATTTCGGGATTTAGTTCACGAATATAAGGGAGAAATTAGTTATTTTAAAACGGCAGAAGAAGCTAGTAAAGGGACGAGTTTATTAGAATATACTTGGAATCATACCACTCTCCATGCTCGTAGTATTGATCCGACCCTTACTTACTTACAAACCTTTTACTTTACTTTGGATAAAGTAGAACATTTCTATAATCATTTTGGGGATGAAGTCATGATTCATTTAGAGTTTATCAAGTTTCAGGGTAAAGTCATTCCCGCCGGGTTACAGTTGTTTCATTTTACAACAGAAGAAAGGGTTAATGAAATCATTCGTTATCACGAAGAAAATGGGGCCGGTATTGCTAACCCTCACACCTATTTATTAGAAGGAGGGGGACGAAAAACCATTGATTCTCCTCAGTTAAATTTCAAAAAAGAAGTTGATCCTTATGGGTTAATGAATCCGGGGAAAATGACGATTCATTTTTAAAATTACCTCTTGAATAGCATCAAAAACTAATAATTTAGGGTACTTCCATTGGTGATAGTCTTGACCAATTTTTTTTATTGAGAGATGAAGACTAAAAATGTAGGGTGGGCAAACCTAGTTATCTTTAATGATAAATAGTTAATGAAGATAATTTGCCCACCATTGTTATCTGTTGCGTCTTAGTTGGGTGTGGTGGGCAAACTCCCATCGATTCTATATCAATCATCGACTACCTTGAGTTTGCCCACCCTACGATCTACATAATATTATGACTTCCCACACTCCCTATAATTAAAATGTTGATAAACTCAATTAAAAATGGCTGTCAATGAGGGATAATACTATGACAATGTTTGGGTTTTTGGGTGGGACAATTATGGCGGTTGAGTCTGGTTATAAGGTTTGGCCCCATCCTAACCCGGAAAAAATTTATAATCGATTGAGTGATGCTAAATGGTTTCTAGCAGTAAGATGGTGTGATAATCTTTCAACGCCTGCTGCTATTATCAATAATATAGGAGAACTCACTTTTATCAATCAATTGGTTTTGAAAATGGGAGAAGATAACTTTCTTCCTCTACAATATCGCTTAGAAGTTTTTGCGCGATGTTTGCCTTTGTTACCTAATGAAATCATTACTTATGAGTTGAAAAATCCAGAACGAAGTTTAGAAATACGAGGATTAGAAATAGATTCTCGCTACGGCAAAGTTGCTTTAGTTACAGAGTCATTAGTCGCCCCTACCCTAAATCTATGATATACAAATTTTCTTAACTATGGCCAGATCCGTGGTTGGGATTATTACGAAATGGGGACAATATCGATCTAAAAAGTATTGCACCCCGATGACAAAAAATGATGAACTAACTACTGAAAAACAAATCTAACTTTTTGCACTCCTTCTATCATTTGTAACCCAAATTGACCAGAGGTAAATTCATCTAAGTTTAAATGTCCGTTCATTTGTGTGGCAAAGTCTTGTAAATTAATTACTTCTTTTCCTTCATTACGCCAAGGAATAGGAGAAATTAAAAACTTATCCATCAATTCTCCATTTTCATCTCGTAGGTTTTTTGACCATTCGGGAGACTCGTCTGTGGGTGCATCTAAACCGAAGTGCATAGACTCAGGTTTGAGATGAATATCAACGGTTTTCACCTCTCCTTCAAATAAACAAATTAACACATCTTTGGCTAAGGTTTCCATCCGTAATAGGGGTAAAAGTTCACCTTCTGTGGGATCAATAGAATTTAAATCTGTTACTGCGGTATC
>NZ_PRLH01000201.1 GCF_003013815.1 Cyanothece sp. BG0011
AGCAAGGTGCGAACATTGGCCATTTTTTGCCATTTCATCCCCAGGCATTTTATTGACTAAATGGCCTTTGAGGTGAACCACTTCATCATGGGAAAGGGCTAACATGAACTTTTCATCAAAAGCGTACCAAATACTAAAGGTAAGCTTATTATGACAATTAGATCGATGGTTAGGATGCTCTTTTAGATATTTTAGAGTATCATTCATCCACCCCATATTCCATTTAAACGTAAACCCTAGTCCTCCTTCGCTAGCCGGTTTAGACACATTCCCCCAAGCGGTAGAGTCTTCAGCAATAGTTACCACACCAGGATAATTATGGGCGATCGTATTATTCAAATGTTGTAAAAAACTGATGGCTTCTAAATGGCCGTTATCTCCATACTTATTGGGAACCCAGTTACCTTCTCGACCTTTATCTAATTCGATCATATAAGCCACAGCATCCACCCGAATGCCATCAATATGATACTTATCAAACCAAAACATGGCACTAGCAATGAGGAAGTTTCTCACTTCATTGCGTCCGTAGTCAAACACTAAGGTTCCCCACGTTTTGATCTCTCCTTTGCGGGGATCAGCGTATTCATACAAAGGGCCACCATCAAAATAAGCTAACCCATGTTGATCTTTGGGAAAGTGGCCAGGAACCCAGTCCAAAATTACGCCGATACCTGCTTCGTGACATTTATCCACAAAGTACATAAAATCTTGAGGGGGACCGTAACGAGAAGTGGGAGCATAAAAACCGACCACTTGATAACCCCAAGATCCGTCAAAGGGATATTCGGTCACAGGGAGTAACTCGATATGAGTATAACCCATATCTTTAACGTAAGGGATTAGTTTTTCTGCTAGTTCTCGATAGTTGAGGTAACGGGCCCCTGGTTTTTGTTCAACCGGAAGACTCGGGCCTTCTTTGGGAGGGTTATTAACACTCTCGTGTAACCAAGATCCTAAATGGACTTCATAGACAGACATAGGTTGCTTTTCGGGGTTAGTGCGTTCCCGTTTGTCCATCCAGTCTTGGTCGTTCCAGGTATAGGTAGACAGATCGGCTACAATAGAGGCCGTAGCAGGACGGACTTCCTGTTGATAACCGTAGGGATCGGTTTTATAGACACAGTGGTGATGGTGATTTTTAACGGAATATTTATAGAGATCCCCGACTTTTATCCCAGGAATGAATAATTCCCAGATTCCGACTTCGGTTCTCTCCATCTTATTCGCTTCAGGGTTCCAGTTATTGAAATCTCCCACTACAGCGACTTCATAAGCATTGGGAGCCCAGGTAGCAAAGTAAACCCCTGACACCCCATCCATCTCAACCAAATGGGCCCCCATCTTCTCATAGATGCGATGATGATCCCCTTGGCCAAATAAATAATAATCAAATTCTCCTAGAAGGCGGTTCTTAGCAGTTGCGTTGTCGTTCATCGGCTAGTTGGTGACAGTATTATTTTTATTTTATATTTAACCATTGTTCCCACACTTATTCCCTTTTGCCAACTGGTTTCCCATATTCTGGAAATACTGAGATGTCTGATAGAAAAACAGATTAGAAACGATAAGCTAGAAAAATTAAGTCAAGGATAATTACTTTTGCTCAGATCCGGTTCATCAAAGTATCTATTACACTCAACGATAACGGCTAAGCGATCGCTGTGATCTTGCAAAAAATGTGAAAACTGTGTAACTTTCTGTTAATATCTTAGAGAAAGGTTAAGAAACATTACAAATTTATATAAATGAAATTATTAATTGTCGGTGCAACAGGGACACTAGGGCGACAGATAGCCCGTCGTGCCATAGATGAAGGACATGAAATTCGTTGTTTAGTCAGAAATGCTAGAAAAGCAGCCTTTTTAAAAGAATGGGGGGCAGAACTTAGGGTAGGAGATATCTGTAAACCTGAAACCTTACCCCCTAGCTTAGAAGGGATGGACGCAGTGATTGACGCAGCCGCTGCCCGGCCGACGGATAACCTCTCAATGAAAGAAATCGACTGGGATGGTAAAGTCAACTTAATTCAAGCGGTTGAAAAAGCTGGTATTGACCGTTATATTTTCTTTTCTATTCTTAACGCTGAAAAATACCCCGATGTGCCGTTAATGAAGATTAAATACTGCACAGAAAAATTTTTAGAAGAATCGACCCTAAATTATACCATATTACGGCCTTGTGGCTTTATGCAGGGCTTAGTCGGTCAATACGCGGTTCCTCTGCTGGATAATCAAGCGGTTTGGATCTCAGGAGAAAGTACCCCTATTGCTTATATGGACACTCAAGATGTGGCTAAATTAACCATTCGTACCTTGGAAGTCCCCGAAACCCAAAAACAGACCTATCCCATGGTAGGGAGTAAAGCATGGACACCAGAAGAGATTATTGCCTTGTGTGAGAGACTCTCAGATAAACGGGTGAAAATTGCTCGTGTTCCCCTGGGACTGCTAAGATTTTTACGTCGCTTTACTCGTTTCTTCCAATGGACGTATAATATTTCTGACCGCCTAGCGTTTGCTGAAGTTTTGGCCAGTGGTAAACCTTTAAATGCCTCAATGGATAAAGTTTACCAAACCCTAGGGGTTGACCCCAAAGAAACGACCACTTTAGAATCTTATTTTCAAGAGTATTTCAGTCGTATTCTTAAAAAGCTCAAAGAAATCGATTACGAAAAGAGCAAAGCGAAGAAGAAAAAGAAAACCCCTTTTAAATCTTCTGTGTAAGTTAACGCTGATCCAGGATAATTTGTTGTGCCAAAAGTCGGCATTATTTTTAACGATCTCAAACCCGTCGCTTGTAAAGCTGCTCAAGATTTACAAACCCAGTTGACGGAAAAAGGCTGGACTGTTGTCTTAGAGACTGGCCGAGGAGGACTTCTTGGCTATTCTCACCCCGAAGGTCCGGTCTGTCATACGGCGATCGATCATTTAATTCCCCCTCATTTTGATCAAGAGATGGCTTTCGCTATTGTCTTGGGGGGAGATGGTACGGTCTTGTCTGCCTATCGACAGTTAGCCCCTTGTGGTATTCCCTTATTAACGGTTAATACGGGACATATGGGCTTTTTAACCGAAGTTTATCTCAATCAGTTATCAGAAGTCTTCGAGAAGGTCTTGGCAGGAGACTACGAAGTAGAAGAACGTACCATGTTGACGGTACAACTCTATCGTGAGAAAACGTTGCTCTGGGAAGCGTTATCTCTCAATGAAATGGTCATTCACCGCGAACCTTTGACCAGTATGTGTCATTTTGAGATAAAAATCGGTAGACACGCACCGGTGGATATTGCGGCCGATGGCTTGATTTTATCCACTCCGACAGGGTCAACGGCCTATTCTCTAAGCGCAGGGGGTCCAGTGGTGACTCCTGATGTCCCGGTGCTACAATTAGCTCCTATTTGCCCTCATTCTTTGGCTTCTCGTTCTTTGGTCTTTTCGGATAAGGAGGTCGTGAGTATTTTTCCGGCAACTCCTAACCGCATGGTATTAGTCGTAGATGGGAATGGAGGGTGTTATGTCTTACCAGAAGATAGAATTCATGTGGAAAAGTCCCGTTATACTGCGCGGTTTATTCGCTTAGAAGAACCTGAATTTTTCCGTATTTTACGAGAAAAGTTAGGGTGGGGGCTGCCTCATATTGCTAAACCGACTTCTGTGGAGTTACCTTAACTTTGTGATGCATCTTTGCTTAACCACTGGAATACAGGCTTTCGTTGTTGATGAACACAATCTTGTAGATAAAGTTCGATTAAACTTTAATAGGAAATACCTGTTTCTTCTGCTAATTGGCTAAAGTAGTTAACTACCTCTTCTTTTAGCTCAATAGTTACAGGTTTTTGTAACTTTTTGAAGTAAGGGCTTTTAATTGATTGGGAAAAGTCGTAATTATGTTTCATAAGATACAATAGGTCTCAGTAAACCCAAAAATTAAAATAGTTTCTAATCTTCATTAAAATGCAAATCGCTAAATTTGAACAAATTAAACAAATTTTTGATCTAAAAGATGATGAACTTTATTGTTACACAGTAGACGAAAATGGAACTTTAACATTACAGAAAGTCAAAGAGTACGAACTTTTAGCAGAAGAAGGAATAAAAGACGTTTACGATAACGAACCCGACGGACTTTGGGAGCAATGTCTTGAAAGTTAAACAACGAGAGATTATTTTAATCCCTTTTCCATTTTCAGATTTAACAGGGACTAAAGTTAGACCTGCTTTAGTTGTTTCTAATAATAACTACAATCAAACTAATTTAGACGCGGTTGTCTTGGCAATAACCTCTAATTTATCTCTTAATCCTTACAAAATTATCATTGAAAGTCAAGATTTAGAAACAGGTAATTTACCTGTTAAAAGTGCCATTAGAGTTGATAAGCCTTTTTCAGTTCTACAAAGTAAAGTTGTAAAAATTCAGGCGAAAGTTACACCTAAAAAACTACAAGAAGTTAAATTGATTATGCAACAACTTTTAGAATAATTTTTCAAGTTATTTTTAGATAGACTATCTTATACTTAAATTATTTAATCTTAACACACAAAGACTGGGGCTTAATAGTATTAAGCCCCTACGTTATCCTTGGTAATAGTTTAGGTAAGTTTAAAAAGGTCACTAATCTTGATTTTCAGAGCAGAAATGATCAAAATTCCTGTTTTAGAAATAATTATAAGATTAATATACCATTGAGGATATTTCCCGAAACTAAGGGATAAACTTCGATATAAGTCCCCTAACCATTCTTCCATTCTATCTTTTGGAAGTAGTAAAATAACAGGAATCACTAACCATTTTGTTGACCAAGAATAGTCATAAATTTTATCAAAAAGTATAGTGATTGTTTCTTGGTTTTCTTCCTCAAGTTGGTTGCCAATTAAGGAGATTGTTTCGGAATTCATGGATGGCGGTAACGGTGGCTTTTCCCAAGGATGTAAGGGTATAATACCGTCGTCTGGCCCCTGCTCTTTCTTCGGGTTTCTCGTCACCCCATCGAGACTGTACGAGTCCTTTTTTCTCCAAGTTATGAAGGGTGGGATATAAGGAACCAATCCTAATTTTTCTAGTCCCCTGACTCGCTTCTTCAATGGCTTGGGTAATTTGTAGGCCGTATAATTCCCGATTTTCCAACGATAATAAAACAAGTTCTTCGTTAGAATTTGTTTTAATTTTTGGGATATTTTCTTGATAGAATTCATTGGCAGTGTTTCCCCCGCTATCGGGGTGATAATTTATATTGACTGTACCCATTTCGTGCATACCACCATGTCTTTCAGTATTAACCTCTGTATTTAACTAAAACTGAAAAGTGTCTATTCTTATCAAGAATTCCTGTTGACTCCAGTTCTAAATACATAAATTTAGAGAATTACATGAATAAATAAGTAAGAAAAATTACAGGCATTTCAACTGATGAAAAGCTAAAAGTAAACCTAATTTCTGCACTATTATTTGATTTTGTAACTCTCTATATCTAAGGTATCTTAAAAAACGGATAATGACAACCTATCTCACTGTAGGGGTCAACGGCCGTTGACCCCTACGATAAAACTAAATTATCTAAGCCAAATATTTATATAAACTATCCAAACTAATTCACACTCATTTACAATGATCGCTTTTCGCTTATTTTGCCGAAATATGACGAAATTTGAGACTTGTGTTTTTTCCAAAAAATGCTAAAGTGTAAATGTAGAGTTACCTCTAAAAATCTGTCTAAAAATCCATAAAACGCTTCAAACCCTCTACATTGCGTTAAGTACATCTATTCTTTAGTTAAAATAATTAATAAATCAAACTGATACAAAATAAGTTTTATATTAATTAGAATGAGACAATACATATATGAAAAGAAGTTTAAAAAATTTTTTAAGAGATATTTTAAAATATGCGATAATTATCCAAAAACAAACAATAAATTTATCTTTTGAAGAATTTGAAGAAAATAAAGAAAGAATTTTATCAGTGATGATGGCATTTACAATTATTGGGGAAGCAAGTAAGAATATTCCTGATGAGTTTCGCTGTCTTTATCCACAAATAGAATGGCGAAAAATGATAGAAATAGGAGATAAGATTATTCACGAGTATTCAGAGGTTAATTTAACTGTTCTTTGGAATACGTCTCAAGAGAATATTCCTAATTTAATTGTCAAAATGCAAAGGATTATTGCCGATTTAGAATAATATAAATTGGTTTTTAAAAACCAATTATTTCGTTAAATTTAAAGTATTCATAGCCGCTTTAATTATATCAAAATAGGGCTTTTGAGTCACATCAATCTCTTTTGCTTCTTGACGATTAATCCCTAATAATCCTTTTCGTTGTCCTTTGCGTACAGCCAAAACTTTACCTTGAGCATTTTTAATTCTCAATTCTTTTTCTTTTTGGGAATAATGACAAATATATTCTTTTCCTTGATAGATGAAAGTATTTTTAGGTTTTATTACAATACCCGTAGGTAAACGAACTCCTACTATTTCTAATTCAATATTAACGTTACCATTCCAGTGATTTTCTGTCAATTTATAAGCAATATCTAGACGTTGAGGTAGAGGAAAATAAGAACCAAACCGCCAAGCGATCGCTTTCATTTCTTGACCATCATCTTGACCTAATACTAATTTTAGATGATTTTTGCCGACGGTTCTTTGTTCTAAGATTTTCACATTAGGAGTCCAAAATACAGGAAAAGCGTTTTCAATTCCCCAAGGTTGTAAACTATCAATATGTTGATATAACTGAGCATTTAACTGTTTAAAATTGGCTTCTCCATCAATTTTAACTAAAGGTTTAATGTGATGGGGTTCTAATAATTTGTGAGCAAACTCACTCAATCTTTCTTTAAAAGCCATTAAATTTTCACTCTTTAAACCGAATCCTCCGGCGGCTTTGTGTCCCCCATATTTCCCCAGTAAATCATCACAATAGACCAAAGCTTCAAAAATATTAAATTCTTCAATACCTCTGGCAGATCCTCTAATTTTACTAGGATCATCTTCTTCATAAGTACCAATAAAAACAGGAACACCGTAACGCTCAACTAAACGAGAGGCAACAATACCAATTACCCCATGATGCCATTGATGATTAATGACGACCAAAACTCGATCTTTTTTATAATTAATAGGGGTTGTTTTAATTAAATGAATGGCTTCCTTTTCAATTTCTTCACATAATCCTTTCCGTTTACCATTAATTTGTTCACATTGCATTGCCCTTTCTAAAGCAATTCCTGGATCATCCGTTGTTAATAGTTCAATAGCGGTTTGTGGATCGCCAATTCTTCCCACTGCGTTAATTCTTGGCCCTAATTTAAAGCCAATATCATCTGGTTTTAATTGTTTTTGTTCTTCGCTAACTCCTGCAACTTGCATTAAAGCTTGAATCCCTGCTAATTGTGAATTAGGTAACTGTTTTAATCCCTTTTTCAACCAACGACGATTAACCCCAACTAAGGGAGCTAAATCTGCGATCGTCCCCAAAGTAAACAACTCTAATAATGAATCAATAATTTCCTCAGTTTTGTTAAATTGTTCAGCAAGCGTTACCGCCAAAATATAAGCAACTCCCACACCAGCTAACCCTCGATAAGGAGAATGAATTGATAACAATTTTGGGTTTAAAATTGCATCAGCTGGTGGCAACTTTTCAGGTAGATCATGATGATCGGTAATGATAACGGTTAATCCTAATTCTACCGCTCTTTTTATAGGGTCATAGGCAGCAATGCCATTATCAACGGTTAAAACAACTCCTACACCTTCTTCTGCAAACTTTTCTACTATTCTTTCATTAATACCATAACCGTCCTTCATACGGCTCGGAATTTCATAATAAGCATCTCCCCCTAAATGAGTTAATGCCCTTAATAATAAAGACGTGCTAGTCATGCCATCAGCATCGTAGTCTCCACAAATAGCAATTTTTTCTCCTATTTCAATGGCTTCTTTTAACAGTTCAATACTAGGTAATAAGTCCCGAAATTCATCGACGGGATCGGGCAGACTTTCTACCTCTGGGTTAATATAAACTTGCGCTAAATTAGGACTATCTATACCTCGATTTAAAATCACCTGAGCCATTAAAGGAGATAATCCCGTTTCTGCTACCAACATTTTCACTTGATCGGGGTTAGGAGAGGCAATGTACCACCGTTGATCTGGTAATTTCATGCAAATTTGTCCTATGATTTTAGAAGATTATTGTAACAATTATTCCCATGCCCCTCATTCAATGGTATCCTGGCCATATTGCCAAAGCAGAAAGACAACTCAAAGAACAACTTAACCGTGTAGATGTGGTCTTTGAAGTCTTAGACGCTCGTATTCCTTTAGCTTCCCATCATCCTGACGTTCCTCAATGGATAGGAGATAAACCCAGACTGCTGGTACTCAACCGCATGGATATGATACCAGAATCCGTGCGCCAAGGCTGGTTAAACTGGTTTGCAGCGAGAGGAGAAACCATTTATTATACCAACGCAAAACAAGGCAAAGGTATCAAACCCCTACAAAAAGCAGCCCAAGGAGCAGGGGTACAGATGAACCAAAGAAGACGCGATCGCGGAATGCGTCCCCGTGGGGTTAGAGCAGTGGTCATCGGCTTTCCTAATGTGGGAAAATCAGCCTTAATTAACCGTTTATTGGGTCGTAAGGTGGCAGCCAGTGCCAGACGCGCTGGAGTGACTCGTCAGTTAAAATGGATACGAATTTCTGATGATCTCGAACTTTTAGATGCACCTGGTATTATTCCAGCTAAACTCGATAATCAAGAGGATGCGGTCAAATTAGCTATTTGTGAAGATATTGGGGAAGCAGCTTATGATAATCAACAAATTGGAGCAGCCTTAGTTGATTTATTAGTTGAGTTAAATTTCGAGAAAATTTTATTATCTCGCTATCAAGTTGATCCCCAAGACATTACGGGAGAAGAATATCTTGAAATCTTAGGAAATACTCGATATAAAGGGGATAAAGAAAGAGCAACCATGCAGTTATTAAATGATTTTAGAAAAGGAATAATGGGACAAATTCCTTTAGAGTTACCCCCTCTTTAACTGGTAAAGACATCAATATTAATCTTTTCCTATCCTAGTCTTGAATTGTTCTTTACACTACTTTGATATGCTCAAAGGTAGCGTCATTTATTAATAATTAAATGGTTAAACAATTTCCTGTTAACCCCGGCGAAATGGTTGAACGAGCCGATCGCTTGATGAGTGCAGCTTCAAACCGTTATCGTGTGGTAGTACAAGTTTCAAGACGGGCTAAACGTTGTCGTCATGAAGATAATGAAAATAGTGAGACTCCCATGATGAAACCCGTCATCCGCGCTGTCTTAGAGATGTCAGACGAATTCACCGAACCTGAAATTATCGGTCATGAGTTAAATTAATCCCTGATTTTGCTTCTAAATTGAGCCTCTTTTTGAGATAATATAAGTAGCGGTCAATGAGCAATCATTGTCCTCGATCCTTATCAGACAGTAGTGTTGATTAACCCTTAGATGAACCGAGATTAATCAGTATTGATCTAAGCAAAAAATACATTATTGTGAGTCTCAACGGATAGTTTCATGACTGACCAGCAAACCGCTACAATCGATAATACAGACCATAATCTCTCCCAACTGAGAGATCGATTTATCAATGGGACACAAAAAGACCAACTTCAATTAATTCCTCAATTAATGGCGATGGGAGAAGGAGGTTGGCAAGTCTTAATGGAATTTTTACAAGCATCAGAGTTTGACGTTGTTGACATCGTCAGAGGTAAAATTTACGGCACACTTTATCAATTAAAAAAGCCCATCACAGAAGAATTTATTCAAACTCATTTTCCTAATGGAATTATCCCCCTTAACTCCCAACGAAACATAGATTATCAACCCCTGAATCAATTATTGCTTGAGCAAAAATTTCAAGATGCTGATACCCTAACCCGTCATCTTTTGTGTGAATTAGCCGGGGAAGGGGCCGTACAGCGTAAATGGGTTTATTTTACCGAAGTTGAGCAGTTTCCCATAACCGATTTACAAACCATTAATTCCCTATGGTTGTTACATTCAGAAGGAAAATTTGGTTTTTCTGTGCAGCGAAAACTATGGTTATCCGTTGGCAAAGACTTTACTAAATTATGGCCAAAAATTGGCTGGAAAAAAGACAATAAT
This sequence comes from Cyanothece sp. BG0011, assembly GCF_003013815.1. Classification (GTDB taxonomy): domain Bacteria; phylum Cyanobacteriota; class Cyanobacteriia; order Cyanobacteriales; family Microcystaceae; genus Crocosphaera. Next base: position 10,169 of record NZ_PRLH01000201.1, read on the forward strand.
TGGACTCAATACCCCAATCAATTTACCTGGGAGTTAAGGGCGCCGGTGGGTCATCTTCCCTTACTCAATCAACTTAGAGGGGTTCGGGTAACGGCTTCTTTATTTTCTCATCCTGCTTGGTCCCAAGAAAATTCTCAGTAAGTACCTGGAGAAAAATAAACGTTACTGTGAAGTGAGCGCCGGAGCAAAGGGAGAAAAATGTTAATTGTCTTCCCACATTTCTCACACTCACTTACGTTTGCTTTTTGCCTATTCCGATCCCCCCTACCCCCCCTGCCCCCTACCCCCCCTGCCCCCCTTTTAAAGGGGGGTGTGGGGGGTGTGGGGGATGGAGGGAGGTGCAAGATATGAGTATAGTTATGTCCGACTACTGAGATCAATTGATCACTTGAATTTGATTAGCATTGTCTAAGAGAATTTGAGGGTTAGCTTGTTGGGGAGAAATAATATTAAGTTGACCTTGTGCTTGAATCATAACATGAGGATTAATTAAAAAGTTACGGCCAGCTTCTACCGTTTCTAAGTGATTGTTCCAAATTGTCTCTAATTTTTCTCTAATGGTTTTAAATGTTTCTGCATCTTCAAAATTAACTAAAGTATAATAGCGAGATAACCCTTGAGTGATCACTTCTATGGCATAAACATCAAAGGCGATTTGAGGACTTTGAGGAAATTTAACTAATTTGCCTGTTAATGTTGCTTCTGTCTGGTGTTTTGCCACTAATTGATCTACGACTGTTAAGGGATTTTCGGCTTTTAAATTTAAGTTTAAATGGGTTGGTTGTTTTGGCCAGGGTTGTATTTTGTAACTGAGATCAATTAAGTCCCCTCGATATAAATCTTTGGTTAATTCTGGATTTTCAACAAAAATAGGTAATACTTTATCTTTATATTCTACCACTAAGATTTTACCATCATTATCAATAGCATGAACTTTAAAAATAGCGTGATTTTTGTACTTTAAATCTACGGGTATGTTCCCCTGATATTGATAATTATCATAACCTTGTAATCCATCCCATGATTCTGTGATGACAGCCGATTTGACCACAATATGAGGCTGAGGACTAGGGTTTTTAACTAATTTTCCTCGTACACAAACTTGATCATGTCTGTCTGTATTCCTTAAAATGTTGCGTGTTTTCTTGTTACCAGGAATCACGGAAAATTGCTGAGACTTAAAAAAGTTATCAGGATCACGAACGGATAAAACAAATATATTTTCTTCGGGAACTGTCCCATGAATTTCACCTAATAACCCTGTCTTTTCTAATTCGTTACCTAAGTTGGATAAATTGACTCCTTGATACGCTTCTGGATGATAAACACAAGTTTCATCGGCCGATAACGCTGAAGAAAACAAGGTAATTCCTGATGTTATAATAGTCAGGAGTAGTAATAATAAAAGACTTTGATAACGTTTCAGCATTTCCATTTTTTTGGGGTCAATAAAAAGATAGGGGCCAACAACAGTTGACCCCTAAAAGCTGTAAAAAAGTGGCGGGAGGCGGATTTGAACCACCGACCTTCGGGTTATGAGCCCGACGAGCTACCAGACTGCTCTATCCCGCGTCGCCTTTTCTAGTATAACAATAAGCTCTGAAAAATTGCAAGCTTTTTTTCAAAAAAAGTAACCAGGAACGAGAAACAGGCAACAGGTAAGGATTACAGCCAGCCAAAGCCAAAGGTTTCACGACATGACTAACTCCCCTTCTACTTCTAACCGTTTATAATTGCTCAACATCATAAAGGTTTCGGCGAGACTTTCTGCTACGCTGGTGTTGATCCAACCCATTTGTCGTAGGATATGGATAGCCACAGCAGACTTAGCTCGTTTTGAGCCATCTAAGACTTTTATGGCCAGGCCCATGCCTTCCCCGACACGACCAACACATTGAATTCCTTCGGCCCCTGCTTTACTGACTAACTCCCCTTCTGTTAAACGCATTAACTCGGTATCAAATGAGCCGACACCGGCCACCATGGTGGGATAATAGGTCATCGATCGCAGAATCCGTTCTAGATCGAGACGGTTACCAGAAGACAGTTGAGCGTATAAATGGGCCATTTGGGAGAGTTTCATCGAATAAGTGGGTGCGCCACAGTCGTCGTGGGCGCCGATTAATTCAGCCCCTGGAATGCCTAATAATTCCCCAATTTTATCTAAAATCAACTTTTGCACGGGGGCCGATCGCTTTAAATAGGTATTAAGGGGCCAGTTTCGTTGCTGACAGACGGCCAACATTCCGGCGTGTTTGCCGGAACAGTTATGTTGTAGGGGACTACTGCACCCTTGGGGGATAGGACATTGTAAGGCACTGGGGTCGATATCGGCCCGCCAGAGGACATTAAACACCTGTCTAGCTTGTTCGACGGTTCCTTGATGGGAACTACAGATAATGGCTAAGTCTTTATCGCTTAAATCATAGCGTTCGAGGGTTCCTGTGGCCATCACCCCTAAAGCTTGAAAGGGTTTAAGGGCCGAACGAACAAAGGCCGTGGTTTCTGGGTTACCAGCAACGGAGAGAACCCGTCCCCTGTCATCACAAACCGTTGCTTCTATGTGATGGGTTGATTCGACGATCCCTTCTCGTAATAGGTGAACTTCTAGTTTTGGTGTTATGTGACGTTTTGCTCTGCTGGTCATAAAAAATTAACTTGAATTATAAACATAGCCAAACCATGCTATCCCCTGCCATTAATAGGGCTAATATGCCGGTGGTCCGGGTTAAGCGGACTAAGATGGGGTTAATCTGGTAGGAGACAATGAGGCGATCGCGGGTTAACATTTCTGGCGGTTTGGGCCAGGTTTGCCCGTCGTACCATCCGGACTCTTCATAGAAGATGGTTTCTTTTTTGAGGCGATCGCTCACATAGTGCCATCCAAAGAATAATTGTAATAGAATCAAGGCTAAGATAAACCCGGCCCCCAAATTACTGAAGAGAATAAACCGTAACACCGATTGACCGGGAGAGAAGCTGGCGGCTGCAATGGGACTGGTTAATAGCCAACCCATGCCCCATACCACAGCTATTTTACGCCAAAATAGGGATTTTTCTAAGGTTGCCCACCGAAAAAACCAAGATTCTTTTAACTCCTCATATTCGTTGACTGGTTGTTGTTCTAGGGGGACTGGACAAACTTGTATAGATGATTCCCTCATGACCGTGATGATTGTGTAACTTCTAATGATGAAAATTCTAACCTTTCTGCATGACCCCAGAAGGCTTCTAAGTTATAAAATTCTCGTTCTTCGGGTAAAAAGATATGAACAATCACATCCCCGAAATCTTGTAAAACCCAGTTACCGTCATTTTTCCCTTCTGTTTGTTTGGGAACTTGTTGATGGGTTTGATAGACTTTTTCTTCGATGGCCTCTGCGATCGCTTTGACTTGAGTGCGAGAAAACCCTGTAATAATCACAAAATAATCGGTCAGATAAGAAACTTCTGTGACTTTGAGGATGACGATATCGTCGGCTTTGCGATCGTCGGCTGCTTGGGCTATGGTTAGAGCTAGGTTTTGGATTTGCTTGTCGCTGGTATTGTCGATCACTGTTAAGTTGCTAGAATAGTTACCGATAGTATTTTCGTAATGGGTCATTTATATTTCTATATATTGTACAGATTTTTTTTAAAGATGAGGGCATCAATGGCTCGCTGTTAATAAACTTAATTAACTACTGCGATTAACTTCTTCTTGTAACCAGGGATCAACTGCTTGGCCATCTTTGCGTTTTAATTCTATTCTCATGCTGGTTTTGAGGTTAGAATTAGGGGGAGCCGGTTGAGGGTGAAATGAAATATCATAAGCGTTGGGATCTTCGTTTTGTTCTCTTAACCAATCTTGCACTTTGATGGCACAAAAAAAGGATTGTCCCTGCTCAAACATTCGAGATATTTGCATTTGTAGGGTATGGGGATTTACTCTAGGCATAAGCTTTAACGATTAAGCATCTTTTCTTCTTTTATTGTAATCAATTTTGTTAGTGTTTTCTCTCAGCCCATTTCTTGTTAACAAATGTTTAAGTTTAAAGATAATTGTTGACTTTTGATGACAGGTTCCTCTTGTTGATAATTTCTAATAAAAATTTCTTGCCCTTTTTCGGCTTTCCCTTGTTTATAGTTATTCATACCATATTGTAACTGCCAGGGAATAATAGTGTAGTCTTTAAAATAGTTTCTAATCTCTTGAGCATCATCATAAGTAATTAACCATTGATGTTCACATTCTTTCATAAGATTAGCAAAGTTTTGATGATTAAATGATGTATGTAAGTTGCCATCTTTGCCATATAATTTTGATTTAGTTGCAGTTAAATAAGGAGGATCTAAAAAAATAAAAGTATTTTCACCTTTTTTGTTAACAACCTCTCTATAATCTAAGTTAGTAATATGAATTCCTGGGAGAATATGACCTAACTTTTCGACCCGATCAATAGATGATTCTGTAAATCTACTATGAAAAGATTTTTCTGAATATCCCCCTGATTCAATCGTCCCTGAAAAGGTAATCCTATTTAACACAAAAAAACGCACTGCTCTATCAAAATCGGATATTTTTTCTACATCAACTTGACTTAACTCTGTAAATAATTCTCGTCCATTCACTCTATTTTTTTTTATTTCTCTAAGTTCAGTTACTAATGCTTTTAAATTCGATTGTGCCATCTTCCAAAATAAGTAAACTTCTGGGTTTAAATCATTAATCCAAATATCAATATTCGGATAAATTTGTTTGAGATAAATAAACACTGAACCACCGCCAACAAAAGGTTCTCGGTATTCAGAAAAATTGTTAGGAAATTGTTCTTGTATTTGTTGAATTGCTCTTGATTTTCCACCAGGATAACGTAAGGGACTTTTAATCATAATTTAGTCTAAATTTTTAAAATTAGTGTTTGATAATCATAAGAGAAAATCAGATTAAATCCAAACTATTTGTCGCATTATTCTGAATTTAAGATATTAAGAAATATTGATTATGATTAAATTGCATTTAAATTATGCTTTTTTTACATAAAATTTTAGTATAATTTGATACAATTACACGACACTGTTACCAAAAAATAGTTATGTATCTTCAACAGACTGCACAAATTCTTAAAGCTAACTTAAAAATTGTACCAACATTGATTGATTATTTAGAACAGGGTGAGGTGGTTTTATTACCGACGGATACGGTTTACACTTTAGTTGTTAATGGTTTAAGACCTGAAGCGATCGCAACATTGCGAAAAATTAAAAAATTTGGACAAGATCAACCCTTAGGAATTTTAACCAGAGGAAATAAAGCAGAAGAAGTGGCGATTTTAAACGCTTCAGCGAAACGTATGATATCCCATTTTCCCTATCCTGTTACCATGATTGTACAGGCTCATCCTCAATTAAATCGAGAAATTACCCAAGGATTTTCTAAAATTTTTCTCTCTTGTCCTGACCCTTTTATTTATGAGCTAGTAGAGCAAATTCCTTTTCCTTTAGTGTCAGCAACTGCTAAAGTAGGGGGTGAACCCATTGTTAGTTTTGACGCAGCACAACGCTATTTTAGGGATATCATTCCTTTAATCGTAGATGGAGGACGTAGTCGTTATGGACGCAGGGGAACATTAATTGATTTTACCGTAGAATATCCAACTATTATGAATTTCGGACCAATTTCTGTGGATGATTTGCGTCCGTTATTACCAGAGATTATTCTCCCGTCTCATTTAATGAAGTAAGGATGAATTTTTCTGCATCCCATCATTTAAACTTTAAAACTTTTTTACTTAAGTTTTGTCCTCAACACTGAGTTTTTATGATGGTGCTTATCCTATTTCTGTCTGTAAAATTTAATACATTTAATAAATATCTTTGTCATGATTTCATAGTAAAACTGATAGAAAAGCTGAATAAAATATCAACAAATAATAAGAAATTTTACAGGATTAAAACTTATCTAAATAACAGTTAAATAAAGCTTAAATCATGCCAAGAAATGACTAAAATTATAGCATAATGACCTGAAAACCTATAAGAGACAGTCTATGGCTAATGTTTTATGGCTGCAAGGTGGTGCCTGTTCTGGGAATACAATTTCGTTTCTCAATGCAGAAGAACCCACCGTCGTAGACTTAATTACCGACTTTGGGATCAATGTCTTATGGCATCCATCCCTAGGTTTGCAATTAGGTGATGAAGTACAGCAACTATTACACGACTGTGTTAATGGGAAAATCCCCGTAGATATCCTAGTCTATGAGGGAAGCGTCGTCAACGCCCCCAACGGAACGGGAGAATGGAACCGTTTCGCCGGTCGTCCCATGAAAGACTGGTTAACCGACTTATCTAAGATAGCTGGTTTCGTTGTCGCCGTGGGAGACTGTGCCACTTACGGGGGTATTCCAGCCATGGAACCCAACCCTAGCGAGTCCCTTGGGGTTCAATTCCTCAAACGGAACAAAGGAGGTTTTTTAGGGGCTGACTATGTGTCTCAAGCTGGCCTACCTGTGATTAATATACCCGGTTGTCCGTCACACCCTGACTGGATATCTCAAATTTTAGTCGCAGTGGCCACGGGAAGAGTCGGGGATCTCACCCTTGATGAGTTCCACCGTCCACAAACCTTCTTCCGTAGCTTTACCCAGACGGGTTGCACCAGGAATATGCACTTTTCCTACAAAGCAACCACCCAAGACTTCGGACAACGGACCGGATGTCTGTTCTATGATATGGGATGTCGTGGGCCTATGACTCACTCTTCTTGTAATCGTATCCTCTGGAACCGAGTATCATCTAAAACCCGTGCCGGTATGCCCTGTTTAGGGTGTACAGAACCGGAGTTTCCTTTCCATGATCTTAAACCAGGAACCGTCTTCAAGACTCAAACCGTAATGGGTGTTCCTAAAGAGTTACCTGCGGGTATCAATAAAAAAGATTATGCGTTAATGACGGTGGTTTCTAAAGATGCAAGTCCATCTTGGGCTAGTGAGGACTTTTTCACTGTTTAACTATCCGTAGGGGCATAATATATTATGCCCCTACTCTATGAATATTTGACCATTCTTGAGAGTAACACTATGGCAGTACAAAAATTAGAAATTTCTCCAGTGGGGAGAGTCGAAGGGGACTTAGACGTTAGGGTTGATATTGAAGATGGCCAGGTGGTCAATGCTTGGACCAAAGCCGAGTTGTTTCGGGGTTTTGAAGTTATTTTAAAAGGAAAAGATCCCCAAGCCGGATTAATTGTTACCCCTCGTATCTGTGGTATTTGTGGCGCATCTCACCTTACGTCTGCCTCTTGGGCCTTAGACACCGCTTGGGGAACAGAAGTGCCTCGTAACGCGATTTTAGCACGGAATTTAGGTCAATTAGTCGAAACCATCCAAAGTCACCCCAGACATTTTTATGCGTTATATGCCATCGACTTAACCAATAAAAAGTACAAAAATAGTCCTTTTTATGAAGAAGCTTGTAAGCGGTTTAGTGCCTTTACCGGAACCTCTTATGAACTGGCAATCACCACCTCAGCGAAACCGGTCGAACTTTACGCCCTATTCGGGGGACAATGGCCTCATTCGAGTTATATGGTTCCCGGTGGTGTCATGTGTGCGCCCACTTTAACTGATATTACGAGAGGTTGGGGGATTATGGAATATTTCCGTACCAACTGGTTAGAACCGGTATGGTTAGGGTGTTCCTTAGAGAGATACGAAGAAATTCAAACTTATGAAGACTTTTTAGAATGGTTAGATGAGAGTCCCAACCATGCAAACTCCGATCTCGGTTTCTATTGGCGTATGGGCTTAGATATCGGTTTAGATAAGTATGGTGGTGGTCCTGGCCGTTATTTAACCTGGGGTTATCTTCCCCATGAAGACAAGTATCAACATCCTACCATTGAAGGCCGTAACGCGGCAGTGATCATGAAAGGTGGTGTTTATGATAGCTTCACCGATATGCACCACATGGTTGATCATACCTTTGCACGGGAAAATACCAGCCATGCGTGGTACGAAGAAGGAACCGCCGATGTTCATCCTTTTGATCGCACCACTCAACCTAAGCATATCAATACTAACGACTACGACGGTAAATATTCCTGGTCCACAGCAGTGAGTCATAAGGACTTAGGCCGCATGGAAGTGGGATCTCTAGCGCGTCAGTTAGTTGCCGGTGGGAAGCATGGCGAAAGTTGGCAACACTATGATGGGTTAATCTTGGATATGTTCAAGAAAATGGGTGGCCCTAGCATTCATCTCCGTGAGTTTGCACGGATGCACGAATCTGTGAAACTGTATCGGGAAGTAGAAAGATGTCTGCGTGAGTTTAAGTTAAACGAACCCTGGTACATCAAACCTACTGAAAAAGATGGCCGCGGTTGGGGTGGTACGGAAGCGAGTCGCGGGGCCTTATGTCACTGGGTTGAAGTCGAAAAGGGCAAAATCAAGAATTATCAAGTGATTGCACCGACAACCTGGAACGTTGGACCGAGAGACGGGAATCATACCAGAGGACCCATTGAAGAGGCGTTAGTGGGTATTCCCATCGAAGATAGTAGCAACCCCGTAGAAGTGGGTCATGTAGCGCGATCGTTTGATTCTTGTTTGGTTTGTACAGTTCATGCTCATGATGCTAAGACCGGCAAAGAATTAGCCAGGTTCCGTACTAATTAATTTTCTGTAGGGTGGGCAATGCCCACCTTAGTTTTTTTGAGTTATTATGACTAAATGAATTATCTACAAAACAATTATGAAAGCAGAATTAACAACCATTATTGAAGCAGCCGAAGAGGGGGATATTGGGCGATTTGTCCTGAAATTCCTGGTGCCAATGGTCAAGGCGAAACTATTGAAGAAGCCAAAGAAAGCTTAAAAAGTGCCATTCAATTAATTTGTGAGGATCGTTTAGCCGATATTAATCGAGGATAAGGTGGACTGGAAAATACCCAACCAGGAAGATATGATCCTTCGGACTATTTGGGAAATTAGCTATAATAAATCTAATCCTCGTCTTATTTCTGCATTCATTAGGTAAACATTATGAATAACATTTTAACTGTAGATACAGTCGCTATTATCCATCCCATTGCTAAGAAAAGATTAACCTTAGTTGAACCAGAATATGAGTCTATTGAAAGCTTACCTAGTGGACAAGTGGGAACGGTTGTAGAAGTTTATGAAAGAGAAGGAGAAAAGCAATATTTAGTAGAATTTGCTGATAACCAAGGGCAAGAATATGCAATGGCAATTTTAAAAGAGAATGAATTGCTTGTGTTACGTTATAACCTTGAAGTTGCCTGATTATTAAACACATTAAATATTGACTATTACTTCTATGTCCAAAATACTTTACGATCAAGATTTTCAAAAGTGGATAGAAACCACTATCTATCAATTACAGAAAGGGGACTTTTCCTCTTTAGATATTGATCACTTAATTGAGGAATTAACAGAGTTGGGAAAATCTGAAAAACGAGCATTAGAAAGTAATTTAATGATTTTGTTAGCTCATTTACTCAAACTAAAAGTACAACATGATGCACCCTCATCTATGAAAGATAGTTGGTATGGTTCTATTATTGAACATCGTCAACGAGTTCAGAAAAATTTACGGGATACGCCTTCTCTTAAATCTTATCTGGAAACGGCTATTAAAAAAGCTTATCCTGATGCTAGAAAAATAGCCATTAAAGAGGGAAAACTTGCTAAGTTTGGGGTTCGTATTCCTCAAGAAAATGAATATCCTAAAAGTTGTCCTTTTTCTCAACAACAAATATTAGATGAAGACTTTTATGGTATTTAATTGAATAGTTTATAGGGAATTATTGGGATACCAATCATCTAAATGATCCCAATCTAATAAATCAGGGTTTCTTTCTTTTAAGGCCATGGACTGATTTCGTAATCATTGTTCATAATCAGTTTAATAAAGATTATTAGCCATTTTTAAATCTCCACAATTATTTTAATTAATCCAATTTCCAACGACTGGCAATCGGCATTCTCCAACCAGTCCCAAATGCGCGATCGCTTACTTTTAATCCTGGAGGGGCTTGTTTCCGTTTAAATTCCGCACGAGTTACCAATTTTACCACTTTACATATTATATCATAATCAAATCCATCTGCTTCTATTTCTTTGATGGATTGATGACGATGAATTAATCTATCTAAAATACCGTCTAAAATGTCATAAGAGGGCAAGGAATCTTGATCCACTTGATCGGGCTTTAATTCGGCACTAGGAGGCTTAATTAAGACATTATGGGGGATGACCTCTTCATGTCGGTTTAACCACTTACAAAGGCTAAAAACACGGGTTTTAGGCACATCTGAAATAACAGCTAAACCCCCGTTCATATCCCCATATAAGGTACAATAACCCACAGCCATTTCTGATTTATTGCCCGTTGATAATAGTAAATGTCCGAATTTATTGGCCACAGCCATTAATAAATTACCGCGAATTCTTGATTGTAAATTTTCTTCGGCAACGCCAAATTCTGTCCCTTTAAATAAAGGTTCTAATAGTGAATCATAGGCTTTCATTACATCTCCAATAGCTAAAATATGACTATTAATTCCTAAATTATTAACTAATGCTTCTGCATCACTAATAGAATGAGTTGAACTATAGGGAGAAGGCATTAATATTCCTAACACATTTTTGTTACCTAATGCTTCAACAGCAATGGCAGCAACTAAAGACGAATCAATTCCACCACTTAACCCTAAAACAGCTTTAGAAAAGCCACATTTATGGGCATAATCTCTTAATCCTAACACTAAAGCTGACCAGATTTCCTCTTCTTCTGTTTCTGGAAAATGAGCCATATAACTCGCTTTTAAATCTTGACTCTTTTCTTCATACTCAACAATTTCTATAGCAGTTTGAAACCCTTTTGCCTGTAAACTAATTTCACCATTTTTATTTACTGCAAAACTATTTCCATCAAAAATTAAGTCATCATTTCCCCCGACTTGGTTGGTGTAAATAATAGGAACTTGGTGACGTTTTGCCGTATATTTTAACATAGCTTCTCTAACTTTTTGTTTCCCAATACTATAAGGAGAAGCTGATAGATTAACCACTAAATTAACCCCATATTTAACTAAATCTTGAATAGGGTTCGTTTCATAGTTTCGTTTGCCCCAAAATTCTTCATCATTCCATAAATCTTCACATACGGTTACCCCGATTTTAATCGGTTTACTATCAGGAATATTAGAAGATAATTGAAAGAAATTACTTTCTTTTCCGGGTTCAAAATATCTGTCTTCATCAAAAACATCATAAGTGGGTAACAGTCGTTTATGAAAAATTTGTTTAATAACTTTATTTTCCACTAAAACAATACTATTAAATAAGGGTTTTTCTCCCTCACGGTAAGCATGGGGATTTTCCGTAACTGTGCCTACTAAAACAGCTAAATTATCAGGTAATTTTTTAGCTAATTTTTCTAATTCTATCTGTAACTTTTTAACAAAACCAGTATTTAAAAGTAAATCTTTGGGAGGATAACCACATAAAGAAAGTTCAGGGGTTAATAATAATTGTGCTTTTCTTTCTACGGCAATTTGCGCTGCTTTATAAATAGTTTGTGCGTTATTTTCGATATCACCAATAATCGGATTAAGTTGAGCGATCGCAATTTTCATAATAGTAATCTTTTTTAGCAATTTAAGAATTAAATAAAAACAAACGGCTTATCTTTGAAGGGGGCAAACGCTTCAGAATCGAAGCGATATAAAGTCGCCGGTCTTCCTGCACCCCTAGACACTTTTTTTTCAGTATCTATCAAGAAACCTAACTTAAGTAAACGGGTTCTAAAATTAGAATAATCGGCAAAATTTTCTCCTAAAACAGTCGTGTAAAATTGATATAAATCATTTAAAGTAAACATTTCTGGTAATACATCAAAAGCAACAGGACTGTATTCTAATTTGCTTTTTAATCGTTGATAACCATAGTCTAAAATTATATTATGATCAAAAGCCAATTTAGGAACTTTTTCTATCATATACCAAGTGGTTTGATGATGATCTGTAATTAATTTTGCTTCTTCAAAACGCACTAAAGCAAAATAACTCACTGATAAATAACGAACCCCATAACTATCAGGAGATTCTCTGGGATCTCGGTTAGGTCCGCCAAAGGTATATAATTGTTCTAAATAGAGATTATTTGCCTCTATTTTTTCCGATAAAATACGATAAGCGGCTGCTTCTAAAGATTCTCCTTTTCTCACTAATGTTCCTGGTAAACCCCATTGATTAATATAAGGTTCTTCTGGCCGTTTAACTAACAAAACTAAGAGTCGATTTTTTTGAGAATCAATGGAAAAAATAACATTATCAACTCCTACTTTAAAATCTTCTAAAATTAATTGATTGTTATGGGAATTCATGCGTATAATTTTTCTTGGTGAATATAATCTTGAATCGGTTGAATTAAGACATTTTCATTACCGTATTTTCGGTAAGCAGTAGAAGACACTTCAGGGGCGTTTAGATCAGCAATTTCATAGTTTCCCCCAATTTCTTCTAAAGCGTGTAAGTCAGATTCATTGATAGTATAACCAGGACGAGGGATAATTAAGATTGAAACTTTAGCTAATAATTGATTAATACGATACCATTGACGAATTTGTTTCACTAAATCAGAACCAATGACTAAATAATACGCTGCATTTTCTCCCCAAATCTCCTTAGCTTTTGCCACACTAATTAAACTGTGACGATGACTTAATTTTTTAGAAAGATAAATGTTATGACGAGGGGGATCAATATTATCAATTAATAATTTCAACATGGCGATCCGATGATCTAAAGAGGTTTGATGATCTTTATAAGGATTATCAGAAGCCCAAATTCCCACCCAATCAAAATGAGTTGATAACCAGCGAATAATAGATTGATGTCCCGCCGTTGGGGGATCAGCACTGGTTCCAAATAGAGCAATTTTTGTCATAGTATTTTATCCTAAAATTAATGAATTAAAGATTGACGTAATGTTTCTAACGGTTCAGAAATATTCACCTTAATCGAAGTAGGTTTAGTTATATTATGAGTTGCTTGAGGTAAACTTTTCACTGAAGTTTGAACCCGTTGAGCAATGGTGTCTAAAGATTCAGTTTCTGTGATCGTTTTACCTTCTTTCATGACTAACTCTAATAAAGGGGTTTCTCCTGATTCGATGGCTTCATCTGCTAAGGCTAAGCGATCGCTGCTTATCATTCCGTTATCATAGCGACGAAATATCTGTTTTCGCCCCGGATAAGTCATTTTCTGGCTAGATTCTTTCATAGTGGGAATATCATCAATTTCGACTAATTTATAGACTCCATTGACAGGTTTTCCCGTTACTAAGCGAGTTCCCACGCCATAACCGTCAATACTAGCGTTTTCCTTTCGCAACCGTTGCAACTCCCATTCATCAATGTCCCCACTGGCAACAATTTTCACATTCGGAAGTAGCGATCGCACTTTTTTCGACAAGTCTCCTAAATCTCCAGAGTCCAAACGAACCCCTTTAACCTCTGCTTCGCCGGCTGCCATTTTTTGGGCTAACCGTTCGGCGGCAGCTACGGTATCATAGGTATCGATTAATAAAGTTGCCCCTGGAAAGTGACGATTAAAGGCGCTAAAGGCTTCATCTTCACTCCCTGATAAGGCGGTAAAGGCCATAACCAAGGCGTGGGCCATGGTTCCACGGGGTTGCTGGTTTAATTCTTTGGCGGCTAAAACATTAGAAGTCGCATCAAACCCGGCTGCTAGGGCTGCCCTCGCCGCCCACATTGCTCCTTGAGGGCTAAAGGCACGCCTTGTGCCAAATTCTAACAAAACAGGGTTTTCCCCTGCCATATCGCGCATTCTCGCTGCTCTGGTGGCGATTAAAGTTTGATAGTTAATGGTATTTAACAGGTAGGTTTCGACAATTTGCGCTTGCCATAAGGGGGCCTCGACTCGCAATAAGGGTTCATTGGCAAAGATTGGGGTTCCTTCGGGAACTGCCCACACATCCCCGGCAAAGCCTTGGTTTTCTAACAATGACCAAAAATTAGGACTTGCATGGTCAAAAATTCCTGTATTTTTCAGATAATCTATCTGTTCTGCCGTAAAATGCAAGTTTTCTAGATAGTTTAACCCTTGGGTTAGTCCCATAGCGATAATATAACCAAAGTTATCCGGTAAACTTCGCACAAATAGTTCAAAACTGGCTCTTTTTTCGGCGATGCCTTCCCCTGCGTAACAAGCAGCCATGGTTAACTGATACAAGTCTGTCAGTAAACTACTGTCTTGGGGTGATGGAGTTAAAGAGGGATTGAGGGTTAACATATGTGATGCTGTTTCTTCATTTTTTAAATTATAGTAACTTTCACCAAAATCGTCATCTAAGTTTCAATCACTGGTCACTGATAACTGACAACTGATAAAAAATACCTAGAAAACAAATAAGATTGTCTTGATCCCTATTATGTAAAGTTTAATTGCAAATTCTCAGAATTATCAAAGTAAGATGTTAAATTAAAAATGAAGCTAATGAATCAAGCTTCCCTGGCAGATCAACTAGCAAGGTAAAACATACAAGTTCAAAGGAGAACACCCTGTATCAGTTCATGTCTGTCTCGTTAACTCTCAATAACAGCAACCAAGCTAGAGGCTTATATTTCCTCAAGTAACACTAAGGGAGCAAGGCAACTGAAATCTAATCATTCAGTAGCAACTCCAGAGAATCTCAACGGAAGTGTGGAAAACTCTAAGGAACTAGCAACCAGGTTGCTGTTATTGCTATTATCAGTTCAATTTACGTTTCAGTGTTTAACTGTTTACTATCTATGCTTTTTTCCCAATCAGGACAAGAATTATTACTCAGCCAACCGTTGGGATGAAACCCACAAATTAATTGAGTTCTCTGGTTACGATTATATCCATAGAATTTACCGTGATAATGACAGCAACCGATGCAAGGTTTCGGACGGGTTGATTCCACTTGATTAAACCCTAATTGAGAACGCAAAACTTGACACCGAGACTGATAAAAATGACGGCGTTTTTTTAGGAGTCGAAACCGAGATAGATTTGCAGTTGCCATAACCCACAAATAGTAAATAATCTATTCAGATAAGATAACAATATCCCCTACCATTCCTGCTTCTGCATGACCTGCAATGGAACAATGAAGTTCATAGGTTCCGGGTTTCATAGGAACTAAAACCCATTCTGCTTCTGCTGTTGGCTTTAATTCTAACTCATGAATTGCCCCTTTTACCTCCACTTTGGCCGCTTCAACTTTTTGAGTCCAACTGGCATCGGCAAAGTCTTTAGACGTAAAATAATGTTTAGTGGGACTGGGATTATCTAATTTAATTTTATATTTTTTTCCTGCTACCAATTCTAGATGATTGGGTTCAAACACTAATTCCCCTGCTTCGTTGCCTAAGCTAACTTTAACTTCTGTGGTTTCTGTGGCTGCTAAGGTATCAGATACATTGAACAAACCACAAAATAATAAAACAGTTAATAATAAGCCTAAGATTTTTTGTTTCATGTTAATTTCTCCTTATAAATATTTGTTAATAATTAGACCTAATTTTTCTTTGGTTTCTGCTGGAATTTGATGAGGAGGGGTAAGAATGGCATATTTTAAGGCCGAGTGTGCCTCAGAAATCGGGGGATTTTTATCTAAGCGTTTCACGGTTTCTAAGATAGCTTTTTGAGCATTGATAGCATTTTTATGTAAATTATCAATGATCATTTCTACGGTGACATGATCATGGTCTTGATGCCAACAATCATAATCGGTGACTAAAGCTAGAGTAGCATAAGCAATTTCAGCTTCTCTGGCCAGTTTTGCCTCTTGTAAATTGGTCATTCCAATAATAGACGCGCCCCAACTGCGGTATAAATTAGATTCAGCAATAGTTGAAAAGGCCGGCCCTTCCATGCAAACATAGGTTCCTCC
>NZ_PRLH01000128.1 GCF_003013815.1 Cyanothece sp. BG0011
AAAACTGTAGTTGCTCAACAGTTCTCTTAATGGTTCACACACTGGGATGATTCTTGTTTCCAAGGTTTTCTTATTCCTAACAATTATTCCATCCCTAACCAAACCAGATTTGTCATACACATCAGTTGTTTCTAAAGTACAAACTTCATTTAGTCGACAGCCCGTAAACAACATAATCCAAAAGAATACCTTATCTCCTTCATTACTGAACCCCTCAGAAAATGCTAATATTTACAACTCTTTTTAAAGTATAGTACATTATCTCAAGATTTAACATTATTTTAGAAGGATTAATAATTAATTTATAATAGTAAAGCTAGACAACTTAGTTTTTAGTTTCATTACCCTTTAAAAGATTACAAGCTCCATGAGTAATTCTCATGTTTTTGGTATTTAAGGCTAAATGAGGATGAGTTGAAAGGGGTTTAATATGGTCAATATGAGAACCTTTTAAAGACATAATCGGTTGTTGACAAATCGGACAACGTTTATTCTGTCGCCGATATTGTTGTTCTTTCCATTGTTTTCCTTCCTGAGAATCTCGCCAAGCATTAAACTGATTTCTTGGCTCATATTTACTTTTTATCTTCTCGATTTTCTTTTCTGTTTGTTTTAAGTATTCATTGACTTTAAAGTTTAATCGGAATAATTTTTTACTTAATTTCTGTAAAGAGTCAACTTGATTATCCATTTCATTATTGATTTTTTCCTTTAATGGTAGCTATATTAGCATTAAGTTCTGTTAAATAATGATTGATCGTAGTCATCTTTTTAAATAACTCTTTACTAACTTGACTTAATTGAGGGTCAGTTCCTTGAATAAACGGTACATTCACAACATTATCTAAGCGGTTTAATAAACTGGTTAAAATAGCTTCGAGTTGATGTCGAGTTGATGAGTGAATCCGAGGATTTTCTAAGATTATTCTGGTTGATGAGATAACATCACTTACCGCATAAGTATAAGACCTTTTATTCACACCAATAGGAGTCAATGGCTGAGTAATGATTCTCGCTTGATATTGACTCGCACCATAACCTTTTAACTGTATTCGAGTGGTGATTAACGGTTCATTTTGAATGGGTGATGATTCATTATGAAGCTTTTGGGTGATGTTGTTCATAGGTTTCTAACATGGCTTCAATCCAAGGATCTTGTAATCCAAATTGCTTAGAAAAACGGTAAAGTTTAGCAATCACAGGAATAAACAAACTTTGCATTTCTTCTATGCTTTGTTTACTTTGTTCCATCTGTTGTTGATATTCGGTTTCTATTTGTTTGATTTCATTTTTCTTTCTCGTTACTTGTGCTTTCTGTGCTGCTTGAAGTCGCTGACGATTTAATAATTCTTGACCTGCAAAGTTCGCTAATGCCATCAATAAGTCTTGTTCATTGGCTTTGTTTAAATCTAAGTCAATAAAAGCTCTTTTAGCATCAGCAGCAGTCCAGTTAAACTTTTTAGCAAATTCAACTGCTTCTGTAATAGTCATCGTTTTAAGTCTTTAAAGGCTATACGTTACCGTTAATTATCTCTAATTCGGCTATGATTATCAAGATAATCTTGTTCTCATTTCGGTGACGGGTATCACTTTAGGCTGTCATCCAAAAGAGTAAGAACTACGAATAGGCTATATTTAAGTCAATTTACTATCAATAAATTGCCCCTATAAATATCTCTTGAGTATCAATCAATTAATTGATTCTTGGGGATTCGGATGATAAAATAAACTTCTAATTATCAACTTCAGAATCCATGAAAAATAGAGATAGGTATCCTGATAATTGGGACGAAATTGCCTTAAGGGTTAAACAGTCGGCTAATTGGACTTGTTCTAAATGTGGGCAAATCTGTCTATCTCCCGATGATAAAGTATCTATTAACTTTTGTCCTACCATACTGTATAAAGCCATTTATCCCCTATCATTACTCCTATTTTGGTTGATAATCATACAACAATGGTTGACCGATAAAAGTTTAAGAACCAAATATACTTTAACCGTCCATCATTCTGATTATGATCCAAGTAATAACCATGAATCTAATCTGATTCCTTTGTGCAGTGGCTGCCATCTTTATATGCACAGAGGCCAACGAGGAAATATCAGTCCAGGTCAATTAAAATTAGAATTACAATTACATGAGGAAGTGAACCATAGCACGATACCGAAGAAGACGAAGTTCAGCACAAGATTATTTGACTCAGGACGAGTTTAACCAACTATTGGCACAGTCTCAGTCTCAGTCAGTGCCAACCATTGATGTTGAGGTAGTGTCCGAGGACTCAAACCGTATCGAAAGTCCTTTTCAACCCCTTAGTGAAGCTGAAGAGGCCGAAAAGCAACGGTTAGAATCTATAGTAAGTGGTGCTGTATGGGCTGCCGGTAAAGCTCTACAAGAACTACGGGACAAAAAGCTGTACCGTGACACTCATCCCAGTTTCGCCGTTTATTGTCGTGAAACATTTGGCCATTCCCGTCAAAAGTCAGACTATCTAATCGTAGCCGCCACCATCTACGAGAATCTAGAAGCCGGTGGTTGTGAAGTTCTTCCACAGAGCGAATTTCAGGTTAGGCCCTTAGGAGTCTTGAAAAAACCACCACTACAAGTAGAAGCTTGGGACAAAGCAGTAGCGATCTCTGATGGGAAAGTTCCCCGTCATCACATCGTTAAAAAAGTGGTACGGGAAATGACCAGAGAGGAGGCAGAGAACCCCTTTGAGTTAGGGGAAGTGGTGGGTATTGTTGCTCAAGATAACCCTGAATTAAAAGGGAAAAATGGTTGTTGGGGAATTGTAACAGCATTAACAAAAACCACTTGCAATCTACAAACTTGGGATGATGAATTAGAAGGAATTGAAATTGAGTTCTTGCGAGAATTAGAATATACGGAAGAAGATTGTGAGTCCATTCAAAATCTTAACGGTAGAATTCAGCGACTACAAGGGGCGGAGTTAGAAAAGACGGCCAAGGGAGTGCTACGGTTACTAGGTAAAATTGATCGGCCTTATCTGACTCCCTTGGAAGAGGAAATTTTGAGTTTAGTGGAAAATATTTATGGTTGAACATAAACAAGATGTCGCTATCCCTCCCCTTCCTCTGTCTTAAGCAGGGAGGGGTTGTTTACGATGAACAGCTATAATACGACACGCCACCAACGTCAGAAAATGCCCTAGGTCTCAGACGATAGTATTTATCTTCTACGTCTTGTGATTGTTCATCATATGGATAGCTAAATACGGTTTGTAACTCTTTCACTAACGTATAGTCACCCTGCATGGCCTGTTGGTACGCGGGAACAATCAGCCACTCTCGCCATGTATATTTTGGGTTAGTCTGTTTCATATTTTTTGAGATATCAGCTAGATTGCCGTGGTTCCTGAGGAGGTTGTGCCAGCTTTGTAGCCAAGATTGCCATTGTTCATCAATTTGTTGTGACGTTTCAGTATAGAAGCTCTTTTTCAATGGTTCAACATCCTCTGGTATATGGGATAACTCGCGGAAGAAAATGGTGTAATCTACCTCTGAGTTGGTCATTAACTGCATTAGGGTCTCAAATAGCTCTGGGTTAAATTCAGTTAAGCCAAGTTTAGCCGCCCACATTTTTTGGATTTGTTCTTGCATTGCCTGTGCAAAGTCACGACCTACTTGGTCGAACTGTTCTAAAGCTTCAGCATCTTCTGCAAGTAGCGGTCTCACCGCTTTCCAAAACATATAATAATTCGCTTCGGCTGCCATGGGCTGATTGAAGAATGAAAAGTGTTGGCCGCCGCCGGTCCAAGGTTGAAACCAAGGGTCAAATTTTTCACAAAACCCAAATGGTCCATAGTCGAGGGTAAAGCCACCAGCGGCGCAGTTATCGCTGTTAAAATTACCCTGGCAATAACCAACCCGTAGCCAATTGGCCACCAGTGAAGTAAGACGTTGGCGAAATAGCTTAGCCAACTCAACCAATTGATAGGCTTTACCAAGGTTTTGATTAATGTCGCTTTTGTATTCTCGCTCGATTAAATGGGACACTATCATGCTCAACTCTTTTAATGCTCTCGGATGAGCATTACTGCGAGCGCGGCGGGCAAATAACTCTAGCTGACCAACGCGCAAAAAGGAGGGTGCAACGCGAGTTGAAATAGCCACAGGATTGTCCACCAAAATATCAGGGTCGGTGGAGTGGGAGTCTTGAGAATACCAAGGCCGGGTAACAGTCTCAGATTTAGACACATACAGTGTCAAAGAACGCGATGTTGGTACATCTAAGGCGTGCATATAGTCTTGCGCCAGAAACTCACGCACACTTGAACGTAGCACTGCGCGCCCGTCGGCACCACGGCAATAAGGCGTGGGTCCGCCACCTTTCAATTGCATTTCCCAACGCTGACCATTGATTATTCCTTCAAACACAGATATCGCCCGACCATCGCCATAACCATTCCCAGTACCGAATGGACAATTTTGGATATATTCGTTGCCATAAATCGACAGGGGCATAACCAGTTGCCCAGCAACCGGACGCATAGGCTCATGGGCAGCAGAGATATCACCAGAAAATACCTGGCGAAATTTTCCATCAAGTGCCAGATCATCGCTCAACCCAAGTTCTTGAAAGAAGGTGCCACTATGGGTTACATATTCTGGTTCTGTAAGCGGTGTAGGTGTCACAGGTACGAAATGACCAGAGAAAACCTGGCGAGGACGGTGATCATCCCCATCGACCGTGGCGTCAGGGTCGGCATTTAAGGTATTCATCAGAGAATAATTCGCCAGTCGCACAAACTCATCGAAGGTAGTTACACAGGGGTCAGCAGATGGCTTAGATCGATACGACATTGTTGCTAACTTATAATTA
>NZ_PRLH01000062.1 GCF_003013815.1 Cyanothece sp. BG0011
ATTTTGATTGTTAACAGACAACATCATCGATTCAGTTGTGTTTATCTTCTTTTTATAAAATACTTTGAACTATGTTATATCCATTTGGCTTGTTCTGACCAAGGAATTTTCCCTACGGGGATCACGAAGATCGACTTTACTCTTCATTAATGATACAGCAGGGATCAAACAATGAGTTAGTAACATTTACTTATGTTTTAGATTACAACGATAAATAACTTTTGCCACTAACTCGATCATAATCTTTAATCTTCCGTTGTACAAATTTTTTTGCTGATCATTTCACCGGCTAATTGATGGCCTGATTCATTCCAGTGGCCACTCCCCATGAACGTGTTTTCAAACCCGTGCAAAAAGGTGTTATTCTCATCAGCATAGGATTGAAATAAAGGAGCTAAGGTTAACACTTCAAATCCTTGTTGTTTTCCTAAATTCCCAATCCGTTTATCTGGATAAAAAGGGTCTTCGATTTCTGCTTGAGCAAAATATTGTTCCCGATAAGCAGTATCCGGATAAACTTGAGCAGGATTACTTAATGTTACTACTAATAAGTCTGAGTTAATGGATTTTGTTTCTTGTTGAATCAATTTAATTAACTCTTCTGTAATATTCCATGCTTCTTGCCAATTGGGATCGCTATTTTTGTAAAGTTCTGGGGTAAAATCAAGATATTGAAGTGCGTCTTGACTTTGACTTTCTGTTTCAGTTCCTAATAATTGACGGTTCTTTTTGAGTGCCACTCTTGTTTCATTGAGTAATTGTAAAATACGAGAATTATTAATGGTTGAAAAAATAGCTTTTCTCGTAAAACTATTACGCCATTGATAGGTTTCTGTTTCCTTGAAGGATAAATCTAATACATATTTTCCCTCATTTTTAATTAAAAAAGGACTAAATCTATCCTCAGGACTTAAGGTTTTTGAGTTGTTAATAATATCGTTACCCGTAAAAACAGCTACAACTACTAAATCAGGAGAATATTGACTTACATGATGTTTTAAAGTCATATATTCTTGTGCAGTACCATAGTCACCCACTCCAAAATTAATCACTTCAATGTTTTCATTTTGAAACCTTTGACATTGAGGTAATTTATTTTCCATCAGTGACCAAAACGTATCCTCTGCATTAACTTGTATTGCTTCAGCAAATGAGTCACCAATAACAGCAATTCTAAAGGTATTTTCAGGCTTTTCTTTACTATAATTTTTATCTCTTAATCCATCTGTATTAACTGATACCCATCCCTTTCCTTCATGTTTCCACCACCCTGATACTCCTGGAATTAAAGCGTGGCCACGATGGGGATCAGCTTGATAAAAACTAGGGTAAGCTATACCCATTATTCTTAGGGCAATTTCTCCAATCATTAAAGCAAAAATTGCCCCTCCTAACCCTAACAAAAGATTACCACTGAGTTGTTTTAATTTGTTTGATTTAGACATAATTTTTAATAAATTTTGTTTTTATAATTGATATAGTATTTTTTGGACTCATGAGATACACTTAACTCCTGACTCCTGATTCTTGACTCCTCTCAAGCGATCACCTGTCTATCTCACGAATATGAGAAATACTATAATAAAGATTGTTCAGTTTGACTATCAAAAAGATGAATTTTTTCTGCATTAAAAGATAACCCTATTTTTTCACCGATTTTGATTAACTTTTCTCCTGAAAGACGAACAATTATTTGAGACCGTGTTTCATCTAAGGTTTCTGTAAATAAATAAATTTCATTACCTAAATTTTCTACTAAATTGACTTTAACTTGTAAATGTTCTGTATTAGAATTTTCTACGGTAATATGTTCAGGACGAATCCCCAAAATAGCTGATTTTTTATTATGTTTTTGTAAATAAGGTTTCCAGGTGGGAGGAATAATCAAGCTAAAATTACGGTAACTAATTTGTGAAAAATTTTCAATTTTAACGGGTAAAAAATTCATTGACGGGGTTCCAATAAAGCCTGCTACAAAACAATTAGCCGGATGATGATACAATTCTAAAGGAGAAGCAACCTGTTGAATTTTTCCTTGATTCATAACAGCAATACGCTCGCCCATGGTCATCGCTTCTATTTGATCATGAGTGACATAAATCGTTGTAATTCCTAGTTTGCGCTGTAATTGAACAATTTGAGAACGAGTTTGGCCCCGTAAAGCTGCATCTAAATTAGACATGGGTTCATCCATCAAAAAAACTTGAGGATTTCTAGCGATCGCCCGTCCTAAAGCAACCCGTTGTTTTTGTCCCCCTGATAAATCTTTAGGTAAGCGATTTAATAAAGCTTCTAATTGTAATAATTGAGCTACTTGGTGAACTTTTTGATTAATACTGGTTTCTGTTGCTGAATGGTAACGAAATGGTTTAGGAAATGCCCTAGTTAAACCCATTAAACCTTTTTTGAGTTCCCCTGGCAAAGCAGACTTATTCCCTTCTTTTCCCCCTTGACTCATACGACGTAAACCAAAGGCAATATTATCGTAAACATTGAGGTGGGGATAAAGGGCATAATTTTGAAACACCATGGCAATGTCTCGCTGTTTCGGTGGCAACTGAGTGACATTGTTTTCCCCTACCCAAATGTCCCCCGATGTCGCCGTTTCTAGTCCAGCAATCATGCGTAAAAGGGTGCTTTTTCCGCAACCCGACGGACCGACTAAC
Organism: Cyanothece sp. BG0011; assembly: GCF_003013815.1. GTDB lineage: Bacteria > Cyanobacteriota > Cyanobacteriia > Cyanobacteriales > Microcystaceae > Crocosphaera. The sequence continues at coordinate 2,667 of NZ_PRLH01000062.1, forward strand.
ACCATAAATTCCCCGTCTTTTATATCTAGGTCAATCTGGTGTAATACTTTGATTACATCCCCCTTTGAGTTTCCCCCGCGTTGAGGAAAACTTTTATTGATATCTTGTAAAGTAACTTTGGCCACGTTAATACACTAGAACCGTTTGTTTGATATTGTACAGTTTGATTAAGATAAGAAAAAATATATCAAGAAATGTAAGGGTTTTCATGGCGGATCAACTTATACGCGCAACAGCAGCCGATGGGGGTATTCGGGCGGTTAGCCTAATTTCTACCCGACTCACAGAAGAAGCAAGACAAAGACATCAACTTTCCTATGTTGCCACTGCGGCCTTGGGACGGACCATGTCAGCCGGTTTATTACTGGCTTCTAGCATGAAACGAGAAGGATCTCGTGTCAACATCCGGGTTAAGGGAAACGGTCCGTTAGGGGGATTATTAGTAGATGCCGGGTTAGACGGAACCGTAAGGGGTTATGTGGCTAACCCTAGCATCGAACTCCCTCCTAACGCCGTCGGTAAGTTAGACGTAGGGGGTGCAGTGGGTTCAGACGGGTTCCTCTATGTGGTGCGAGATATCGGGTATGGTTATCCCTATTCGAGTACCGTCGAGTTAATTTCAGGAGAAATCGGAGACGATGTGACCCATTATTTAGTCACCTCTGAACAAACCCCCTCAGCGTTGTTATTAGGGGTATTTGTGGGGGCGCAAGGAGTCACAGCCGCCGGCGGTTTATTATTGCAAGTCATGCCCAAAGCAGCCAGAGATGAAGAGTTAGTAGCTACTTTAGAATCTCGTATTGGTAAGCTTTCAGGGTTTACCCCTTTGTTAAGGGAAGGAAAAACATTACCCGATATTTTAGAGGAATTATTAGGAGATTTAGGGTTAGTTATTTTCCCTGAAGTTCAGATGTTACGATTTGATTGCCGTTGTTCTTTTAATCGAGTTTTAGGGGCTTTAAAACTATTAGGAGAAGCTGAGTTACAAGATATGATTGAAAAGGATGATGGGGCTGAAGCAACCTGCGAATTTTGTGGCGAAGTTTATCAGGCCAATAGTGACCAATTAGCCCAATTAATTGAAGATTTACGGGCAGACTCAGTTTAGTTTTAGTTGATTATTTTTTTATCAAAATGCTTAACCCTTCTCACTCATGAGAAGGGTTTTTTTAGAAAACTAGGGAAAAGCAACGTCATGTAATGCAGTGTCCACAACAGAAATATACTCTTGATTTGATAGAGCATTATTATTCAGTCTTCCTTTAGCGATCGCACTTTCGATGAGGGTTTCTGCATCAATTTTATTGGCTGCCACACCATGAATAAAACCCAGATGGCCAGGAATTCCTAAATCAGAAAAATAACCTTGATAAGCTAGTTCTACTAAAGTAGTTGCCAATAAGTTTGAGGTCGCTTGGTTACGATAATTGCTAACAGCTGCCACTTCTTCAGAAGCCATAACAGGGGTTACAATAGTCGCTAATAAAGCGGAGGATAAGCCACCAAGGATAAGATGTTTCATAGTGAGTTCTATCAAGGATAAGTTGTCTAAAAAGTTAGAAAAACAATCGCTGTGATGAGCGGTTTAATTCTAACGAGGTCATCAGTGTTCTACCTAGCTCAAATCTAAGTTTCACCTAGATTCAATCTGCCAATAATGTCATTATAAAAGGGTCATTTATTAACAATCTTCCTCTAATCAGTTCATTCGATTAGGTGAATCACATTAAAATCGTTCCCCAATACCAAAGTGAATGCGAGAATCTCCCTCATCATTAATGCCATAATCAACCCGAATCGGTCCGACAGGGGATTGAATTCTCACCCCAATGCCATAACCATAACCATCACTGGGTAAACCTCGGACTACCCCAGGAATCCCACGAACCGACCGTTGAGATTTAATGGTGGTACCATAATCAAAGAAAACCGCAGCCCCAACCGCAGGAATAATCGGAAATCGATATTCTGCCGTGGCTTGAAAATAACTCCGTCCGTTGCCCAGTTCCCCTTCTGCATAACCTCTGACGGAGTTACTACCCCCAATCACAAAAGCTTCATAGGGGGGTAAATCTTCCAATACCGTTCCTGCTTGTACGTTAAACGCTAAGGCTTGGGGTTTGGGTTGATCTTCTTCAATAAACCCTAAATCGATAAAATCCACGGGAATATAATAACTATAATTTCCCCGTAAACGAGTAAACGCAATACTTCCTGATCCCACGGGCAGGGTTTGTTCTACACCCAAGCGCAGAACATAGCCACTGGTGGGACGTAAAGGATTGTTGCGAAAATCTTGGGCGGCAGCAAAACTCAGGGTTAATAAGTCATCCCGTCCCGAATCGCTAAAGGATAGGGGTTGTTCAGGGAAACCATTCAGAGGGGCTGATAGGGGGGCAATATCGCCGTCGGCGTTTTCGATTTGCACCCGTTGATAGTTAATCCCTGCGGTCAGTCGCCAGTCTGGTTTGGTAAAGGGATCGTCAGCTAAAGGACGGGCAAAAGAAACCCCTCCCCCGGTACGAATCACCCTAGGACTATCAAATCCGTTCAGGGTTCTAATCGAAGAGTCATCCCCATCAAAGACGAGGGAAATGGTACGACGACGGAACCCATTAACCGTATAGGCGGTACGATAAGGATCACCCGCAATCCAAGGATCGGTAAAACTGACATCGAGGAGTAATTCCCGTTCCCCGACTTGCACCTCTCCGCCGAGGGTTTGGGCATTTCCTCCTAAATTCTGTTCTTGATAACTAATGGTTCCAAACAGTCCACTACTAGAACTGATCCCGGTTCCTGCGGCCAACGATCCGGTGTTTCCTTCGACCACATCCACATTAACAATAACTTCTCTGGATCTTCCCCTGGACTAAAGGAAATACGCACATCTTCAAACAGTCCTAAGCCAAAAATCCGTTGTAAATCAAATTGTGCTGTTCTACGGTTAAAGACATCTCCCGGTTCTAACTGCATTTCACGGGTCACAATAAAATCACGGGTTCTGCCGTCTACGGGTTCGTCTTCAGCATCAAAGAAACGAACTTGCACATCTTCGATCACCCCTTCGGCAATGACTAAGGTGACAATTCCGTCTTCGCTGACTTCGGGAGAACCAATCACTTGCGCTAGGTCAAACCCTTGTTCGGCGTACCATTCATTAATGGCTCTGATCCCCTCTTGGAGTTCTCGAAGGTTGAGGGTTTCGCCGTATTGATCGGCAAAAATTTCTTCTACTTTTTCAGGGGGTAAGGCCCGTTGATCTTCAACATCGGGAACGGTATTCACCACCACTTGTTCTAAAATGGGGTTCACTTCTACGTTGTAACTAATTCTTACCCCTAAAGGTGTGTCGGATGGTGTGACTTCAACGTTGGCAAAATAACCAGTGGCATAAATGGCGTTAACGTCTTCTTGCAGTTGAGAACGAGTGGCCGTTCGACCGGGTCGGGTTTGAATGGTGTTGTACACCAAGTCTTCTAATTCTGGGCCGGCTCCTTCAACCACCACTTCCACCACTAACACCCGAGGTTCTTCTCCTGTGGTTTCCGTTTCTTCTGTTTCAGTTTCAGGGGGAGGAATGGTTTCAGGGACTGGAACCACTGGGGGTTCAGGAGCAGGGGTCGTTTCTTGTGCCGTTTCTTGCTCTGTGGTTAATTCGGCTGCGATCGCTTTGTCTAAATTGCTGGGTGATAAGGATTCATCCCCGAAACCGTTGGCCGTTGTTAAGGTTCTGTGTTCTTGTAAAATGGCTGTGTCTGGCTCAGAGAGATTCTCAGAGGTAGAAACCTTAGGATCTGACTCAATTCTATCTGAGGACTCATTTAACTGAGGATCTGATCTCAAAGAATCATCGGACTCTACAGAAGCCTTTGAAGCCGTCTCAGGGGTGGCTATGGTTTCTTTTAAGGTGGAAACCTTAGGATAGGACTCCACTCTATCTGAGGACTGGTTTAACTGGGGATCTGAGATCCCAGAATCATCGGACTCGACAGAAGTTATCTCAGGGGTGGCTATGGTTTCTTTTAAGGTGAAAACTTTAGGATAGGACTCAACTGTATCTGAGGACTGGTTTAACTGGGGATCTGAGATCCCAGAATCATCAGACTCGACAGAAGTTATCTCAGGGGTGTCTGTCGTTTCTTTAAGGCTAGAAACCTTAGGATAGGACTCAACTGTGTCTGAGGACTCATCTAACCAGGGATCGGAGATGATAACCTCATTGAAGTCTCTTGCGGCTGCTTGTTCTGTGACTGAGTGAGTAGAAGAAACTGAACCCCTCTCATGCGATCGCACCCCTTCTCTGATAGCAGACACTTGGGGGTAAGGATCAACCACGGTTGAGGCCTCATTGGCCCCTAAGTCTCTCATCAACTCAAAAGTTGTCCCTTCTGGGTCTTTGATACTGGCCACTGATGGGACATTTTGGCCCCTAACAGGGTCATCTGTTACCCATACCGTTGTTGTTGTCAGAATAATCCCCAATAAAGGAGAAAAATGGAACTTTTTACTCTGGTTTGACACGTCCACACACCCAATCAAGCTATAGCGTTTTTACTGTTATCCGTTGCTGATGGTTAACTTAAACTAATAGCTAACAGCTTGTCTAACAGCCGATCCATCTTACCCATTATTCTGACTATCCCCATCACAAATTGTTCCGATCGCCTCTAGATTTGATCAGAAGCTAATCTGTCTAAAATTCGCTTTTGAACTTGTTGATAGGCAGTTTCGACTTGTCCTAAATCTCGACGAAACCGATCTTTATCCATCACACGCTTTTGGGGATCAGTTTCCTTTTGATCCCACAGTCGACAGGTATCTGGACTGATTTCGTCGGCCAATAGAATTTGTCCTTGGGTATCGATGCCGAATTCGAGTTTAAAATCTACTAGGGTAATTTGACAACTGGTAAATAATTCTTGTAGATGTTGGTTAATACTTAAGGCTAGGGTTTGTAGTTGTTTGAGTTGTTCTTCTGTGGCTAATTCTAAAATTAAAAGGCGATCGCGGGTTAATAAAGGATCGCCTAATTCATCTTTTTTAAAATAATATTCCACTAAAGAAAAGGGTAATTGATAGCCTTCTTCTAACCCAGTTTGGCGACATAAACTCCCGGCTGCAATGTTTCTCACCACCACTTCAATGGGAATAATTTTGACTCGTTTGACTAATATTTGATCATCGGCGGATTGTTCAATTAAGTGGGTGGGAATGCCTTTGGATTCTAACCATTTATACAAGGCGACTGTTATTTGACAGTTCATCTTCCCTTTTTCGGCAATGGTTCCCCGTTTTTGGGCATTAAACGCAGTCGCATCGTCTTTAAAATGGGTTAACAGCACTTCGGCATTCTCAGTGCTATAAAGAATTTTTGCTTTGCCTTCGTACAATTTTTCCATAATATTTTGCTATTGTCTAATGAGTCAGAAAATGATGCTTTTATCTATTTTTAATTTAAACAATTTCCGAACAACAGGTCAGAAAAAGCAGCCAATAACCCAGTTTCATGGGTTGAAGTTATTAATTACCTTAAAAACCCTAGCACTAGAGTTCATGATCTCGGTTCCCGTTGTTTTGGCCAATTGTAATGATCGCGTTGCTAGTTTAACACTGGTACAACCGATCATGGAACGTTTATGGCCTCAACTCAAGGCAGAAAACCCTATCTATGCTGAGCTAAAAGATGATGCTATTACCTTAACAGAGGCGTTTGCTACTTTAACGGGGAGACAAAAGCAGCAAGCTCTAGAACCGCTTAAACTAGGGTACAACAACAATTGGTTTGAGTTTCTAACCCCTGAAGAAAAACAGTCTGCTTTAGAAGATCGAGGTTTGGGGACTATTTCCCCTTATCGAGTTTATGCAAGGGATGGTCGTCTTATTTCTGTTCCCTATGATGGTTGTACTCGCTTGACGCTGCTGACGGAAAAAGAACGTTTTAGTTATTATTATCAAACCCTAATCTATCGAAATCGTTCACAAGTAGGACAAAGTGATATCACCCCTCAAATGTTACGTAATGCAGGTCAACCGTCTTGGAGAAGAGTGAATGTTTCTATTGAGTCACAACAAGAAGAACAGATTCGACGACAATTTTGGCAAACCATTGGTTACGATCTAGTTAATGAAGGTTGGTGGATCGCTTGGGTTCCCGAACAAGGCCATTTTGAAATTAATGTTCCTGTTGATTATGACAAAAATCAACTAGAAAACTATCTTCAGATAGCATCACCGAACTATAACTACGTTGTCATCGATAATGAAGGGAGTCTCAGAAACTTTGACTCAGAATAATTTCTACTTAATTCTTCTTTTCTACCTTAAATTTTATATTGATCAAGTTTGATTAAATCAAGTGGTTGTCACCTTAGATCATCTCGATATAGATTATCGTCAATAACTTAGCCTTGACGGGTTAAATTTTCTTTATCAATACAACGTAAATGCTAGGCAAAACTTATTCGTTTTGTCTCTATTTTACTAAACTTTTGTCAAAATAATCATTTTAATCATAACAAGAAAGATAACCAGAATTAACCCAACCTTCTAGACCATTAATTTGAGCATTCGGTCCTTGAATAACTTTGACTTTATACCAAATATTTTGTTGATCAATAAAGCGAACGATATTGCCATTATTGAGTCCGGCTCTTGATTCTCCATTAGGATTAAAACGCAAAGCGAGTTGACCTGTTCTAATATTAATCACTTCACAAAAAATTTCATTGATTGTGGTTGGTTGATTAGCTTGTAAACGAATTTGACTTTGATGAATATATCCCATTTGTCCACAAGCATCCGTTACATACCAACCATTTTCTGACCCATAAATATTGATGGGTTTAACTTGATTGACAGAGCAAATAATCCTACCATTTGGAGTCATTCTAACATTAGAAGGGGGCTCAAAAACCACCGCTTGGTTAATCGGTTGTGCGATGATCTGTTTATCTTCAAACCTAAAAAATAAATGACTCAGTAATAGAGTTAAACTAATTAGAGTTAATTGACTAATCTTCAGCATTTAAGGAAATTATCGCTTCGCTCGAAGTCAGAAGTAGGAAGTCAGAAGTCAGAAGTTTTTTTTCTAATAATTTTTAGTAAAGACTTTCTACTTCTAGACGTAGAAATTGGGTTTAAGACCCCCGCTACAAATTTATTTTAGCGGTCTTCAATTAGTGGTGAGTTTCAATCTCCCACTAATTGATACTTCTGACTTCACACTTCTGACTTCTGACTTCTTGAACTCATCACTTAGCCCAATCAAGGACTGTTAATTGAGTCTATCTTAACTCTACAACAGCGAAACTCTAAATTATGTTAAAACATATATAGATTTGTGATTAAATGTAAGGAGTTATCGTGGTAGCCTCAGAATCAAAACCGAATCTTATCAGTGAAGAAAAGTTATTTCATCAACAAGAAGAAGAGACATTTCAGTGGACAAAACAATGGTATCCTGTCGCGGTTATTGATCATCTTGATGGGTCTTATCCTCATCAAATTCAACTATTAGGAAAAGACTTGGTTTTATGGCAAGATGGAAACAATAAATGGCGGTGTTTTGATGATGTTTGTCCCCATCGTCTCGTACCTTTATCGGAAGGAAGAATCGAGTCAGATGGGACTTTACTCTGTGCTTATCATGCTTGGCGATTTGATGGAGAAGGAAATTGTGTTAAAATTCCTCAGTCAAAAGATGCAGCAACCGAGGCTAAAAATTGCGCTAATTCTAAAGCTTGTGCGATTAGTTATCCCGTCAAAGAATTACAAGGTTTAATCTGGGTTTGGGGAGAATCTGGAGAAGAAGCAAACGTAGAAAGTGAGTTAAGACAACCTCGTATTATTCCCGAATTAGAAGATAAATCAGACCGAGTGATCAAGTTATTTTGGTATCAAAGAGATTTACCTTTTGGATGGGATTTTTATATGGAAAATGTCATGGACCCGGCCCATGTTCCTGTGTCTCATCATGGCCTCTATGGCGATCGTTATTCTGATGCTAAATATTATGATATGATTCCTATTCGGAAGGTTTCAACTCAAGAAGGGTTTTCCTTTGGAATTCCTCCGATTGACACTAATTTTGATCAAGGAATCCAAGATTTTCAGCCTCCTTGTCATCATCGTATTGAGTTAAGTTCTAATGATCAAAGACAATTAATATTAGTTTTATACGCCATTCCTACTCGTCCGGGATGGTGTCGTCAAATTAGTTGTCAAGTGTTAGTGAAAAATGAGCAAGGACAAAAACCAGGGGGATTTTCTATTTTAGGTTTACCGATTCCTGACTGGTTAGGTCATGTTTTTAGTTCCTTTTTTGTTCATCAAGATTTAGTCTTTTTACATCAACAAGAAAAGATCATTGCTAAAAGAAAGACAGGGAAATGGATTGATAAAGTTTATACCCCTAACCCTCAAGATAAAATGGTTGTTACCTTTCGTAATTGGTTAGAAAAAAGAGCCGGGGGGGGTATTCCTTGGGACTCTAGTTGTGCTCCTCATTTACCTCCCATAGAAACCGATAAAGACAAACTATTTGATATTTATTCAACTCACACAAAAGACTGTAAAATCTGTCAAGATGCTCTGAAAAATATTAATCGGTTAACGGTTTTTAGTTTTATTAGTTCAGGAATTTGTTTATTTTTGGCTCTGTTAGTTGATAGCAGAAATATAGCGCAACAAGAGATTTCTACAGGGTTTTTGGTCGCCCCTCCTTTGAGTTTTTGGCTGTTAGTATTAGGGGCGATCGCTTTGGCTGTAATCGGTTATTATTTAAAGAAATTGAGCCGACTTTTTTATATCTATCGATTTGAACATCATCATAACGATTAAATCAATCATTAGATTACTGTAAGGTGGGCATTGCCCACCCTACTATTAATCATCCATTTGCCAGGGTTCTAATAAGTTATTTTCATCAAAAATCTTTTTAGGTCTTAAAACAATAATAACTTTACCTAATAAGGGAGTAGAGGGTTGCTCAGGAAACCATTGAAAGGTTAACTCGTCTGCTGCTTCGACTAAAAAATAACTCTGATCATCCCAGTTGGTTTGTTGGCGATCAATTAAGACTAACACTTGCTCTGGTTTGCCGGTTAAAGACTGAGGTAAGCGATCGCTTTGACATAAAATAGCCACCGGATCAACTGCTGTTAAGACAGCTTGCCAACTGGGGAGGGGAACCACAGACCCTGGGTTATGGTAAGTGATGGCGTTAAATGGGCTGATAATCTCTAATTTTTCCACGCCTAACACCTCATTTTTGCTCAAGGGAAGGGTTCCAGCCAAGGGAACGAGGCGGGATATCTCTTCTTGGTTTTGAACGCGATAGAGGGGCATTAACGGCGCGCTACGTTCAGGGGTTACTGTAAAGTCACTGAGCAATTTTTCAATGGCTTCTCTGGCGGTGTTAGAAAAAGCATATTTTAACCCTTTCGCGATCAAACGGGTTCGCGCTTGAAGGTCTTTTTTTTGTTTTGCTTGTTTCCAAGCTTGATAAGCCATTGCGTCTCCAGGATGAAGGGTAAACCCTGGGGGCAGTTGAGGCATTAAAGAGAAGGTTTGAAAGGTTTTAGCCACTTCTTTGGCTTCGATTGCGTCTAAAGTCTTATCTTTCGCTAACTGTGCAACGATCGCCCGTTGAGTTTGGTTTAAGATCCGCAGTTCGTAGAGAACATCGCTTTTGGGTCCGCGATAGTAGCTTAACAGGTCTTCAGAAACTTCTGTATTAAGTAAGCTATCGTAGACTTGGGCAGCGACGATAATCAAATTTTGTTGACTGGCCTGAAAACCGGTGGTTTCAAAGATGGTTTGACTGTTATAGCCTGCTTTTTGTAGCTGTTGACAAGTTTTTCCCCAGTCTACCCAGGTTCCTTCCTTGTGGAGAAGCGATCGCATTAATTCTTGAGCTTGTTCTTCAGAAAGTTGGGGTGATGTTTCTTCGGGGTGATGGTTCATCGACTATGTTGTTAAGATAAAGCTTGTTGAGGAGTTGGGTTGTAGACGCACATATTTTTTACCCATAACCTACGATTTTAATTATATCTCAAAAGCGAACGGTTAACTTAATGGTTTTATCTAGCTCAACTAAAAGAAGAAAAATAACAAATTTCCCTGTATTCTAGAAACATGAGCCAAAGGATGGATTTAAATCCTAGGAAACAATAAGATGAAAATTGCTTATTTAATTAATCAATATCCCAAAATTAGTCATAGTTTTATCCGGCGAGAAATTCTAGGATTAGAATCTTTAGGACTTTCCATTACACGGTTTTCAATTCGGACTTGTCAAGACCCATTAATTGATGAGGCTGATCAAAAAGAATTAAGGAAAACGAATATCATCTTAGATGTGGGAATTATTGGTTTATTAATTAGTTTTCTTAAGGTGGCTATTACGCGACCCAAACGGTGGTTAGAAGCATTTCAATTAACGGTAAAAATTGGTTTAAATTCTGATCGAGGCTTACTTTTGAATTTTGCCTATTTAGCCGAAGCTTGTGTTTTAGTTGACCGATTTTCTCATCTAGAAATCAGCCATTTTCATGCTCATTTTGGCACGAATTCGACTACGGTTTTGTTACTTAATAATGTGTTAACTGGAATCTCCTATAGTTTTACGGTTCATGGGCCAGAGGAGTTTGATAAAGTTGAGGCGATCGCTTTACCTGAAAAAATAAAAAGAGCAGCTTTTGTGGTTGCCATTAGTTCCTATGGAAAAAGTCAACTTTATCGCTGGTGTGATTTTAAAGACTGGGATAAAATTAAGATTGTTCATTGTGGGGTTGATGATGCTTTTTTTAATCTTCCTTACCAACCCATTGCAGAAAAACCTTGCTTTGTTTCTGTGGGTCGTTTGAGTGAACAAAAAGGTCAATATCTATTAATAGAAGCGGCCAGTAAATTGGTGTCTCAAGGATATGATTTCAAGTTATTTTTAGTAGGGGATGGAGACTTAAGACAACCGATAGAAGAGGCGATAAACCATTTTAATTTAAAGGATACAGTAGAGATTACAGGATGGGCGACTCAAGCAGAAGTACAAAAATATATCTTACAATCACAAGTTATGGTGTTACCTAGTTTTGCCGAAGGTTTACCGGTTGTTATTATGGAAAGTCTGGCTTTAGGTCGTCCTGTTATTAGCACTTATATTGCTGGAATTCCTGAATTAGTCATTCCTGGAGAATCAGGTTGGTTGGTTCCTGCTGGTTCCGTTGAAGCCTTAGTTAACACCATGAAAACCGTTTTAGATACTCCCATTTCTGAATTAGAAAACATGGGTAAAAATGGGGTAAAAATGGTCAAAGACAACCATAATGTTACCCAAGAAGCAGAAAAATTGAAATTATTATTTCAGTCTATTCATTAAATTAATCATTCTTAAAGTTTAAACGATGATACTCTTCTTAGAAATCTTACTAACCTTTATTTCTGGTCTGATTTTAATTCCCTGTTTTGTCTTATTTGTTGAATGTTTAATGTCTTTATTTCCTGGGAATGAAAAATCAGAAATTCAACTAGATAATAAAGTTGACTTCAATATTTTAATTCCTGCTCATAATGAAGAAACTGTTATTGAGATCACCTTAAAATCTATCATTAATCAAGTTGATGTACCAGAGAAAATTATTGTCATTGCTGATAATTGTACCGATAAAACCGCAGAAATTGCTCAACAATATGGAGTGACAGTATTAGAACGTTATGATCAAGAAAGACGAGGTAAAGGTTATGCTCTCGACTATGGATTAAATTACCTCAAAAATCAGTCTCCAGATATTATTATCTTAATCGATGCCGATTGTTATCTGGCCCCTGAAAGCATTAAAAAGTTAGTCCATCAATCTTTTATTACTCAAAAACCTGTACAAGGTTTATATTTATTAGAAAAACCCCAAGATCCGAGTCCAAAAGATTTAATTTCTGCTTTAGCTGTTTTAGTTAAAAATAAAGTTCGTTTTACCGGCTTATCTCGCCTAGGACTTCCTTGTTTATTAGCCGGAACAGGAATGGCGTTTCCTTGGGAAGCATTGCAACAAGTTTCTTTAGCGAGTGGGAATATTGTTGAAGATATGCAATTAGGAATTGATCTAGCTTTATGTGGATATTCACCTATTTTTTGTCCAGATGCAATCATCACTGGTATTCTTCCGCAACAAAGTTCAGCAGCAAAAACCCAAAGAACCCGATGGGAACACGGTCATATTCAGACAATTTTAAATCAAGTTCCCAGACTATTAAAAGCAGCAATTACTCAAAGACGTTTTGATTTAATCGCCTTAGCATTAGAGTTAAGTGTTCCTCCTTTATCCTTATTAGTCATGTTATGGATAGGGACAGTTACTATTACAATTATTGCAGGGTTCTTGGGTTTATCGTGGCTACCGACTATCATTTTATTGATAGCAGGATTCTGTTTAATGACAGGGGTTTTAATGGGTTGGGCTAAATTTGGACGTAAAGAGATTCCCGGTTTTGCCTTACTTAGCATTCCGTTTTATCTATTATGGAAAATTCCCCTTTATTTTGCCTTTTTAGTTAAACCTCAGTCACAATGGGTAAGAACAGAAAGAGATGAAATAGTGAACAGTAAATAAGTTTAACTCATATCTTGCACCTTCGATAAAATCAGCTAATGAGGATAGGCAAGAGGCAATAGGCAAGGGTTCTCCCCCTAACACAAGGGGGAGTTAGAGGGGGTGGCAATAGGCAATAAGCAAGTTAAATCCCTGTTTCTCATTGTTTATCGTCCCTTCGCTCCTGGGTGTGGGTTTGAATCCCCATCAATTGCCCCCCTACACCCTACACCCTTTTCAAACAGTCTCCTCTGCTCCCTACTCCCTGCTCCTCTACAATTTTAACTAGGATCTTTGTGATTTACGTTACAATTGAGGGGGAGGGGTGACCCTCAGTTTCGTTAATTTTTTATCGATGTCTTGTATGAGTTGAAAATCTTGGTTTCCTAAGTTGTAATTAGGATGGCGAAGGCAGTCAAAGGCTTGTCTAAACTGTTCAGAATGGGCTAAAATTGGCACATCAAAATGAGCCGAAATAATGCGCTCAAACCCCCATTTTGAAACGCGATCAACCCAAGTTAACACTTCTAATGGGTTCCGATTTAAAATCACGCCTTGTAAAATGGGTGCCACTAGCAGGGGATGATAATGAAGTTTCTCAAAGGATAATTTCCAGCTATCATCCCACTGAAAGGGAAAGAGTCCAAAATAGGCTTTTTTAGACCGTTCAGGGGATTTTAACGCCTGTTTAACGACTTTACCCCAATTAACAGTTCCTAAAGCATGGGGACGAAAATAAAGAGCAAATAAGACAATTCTTTGCCATCCTTTGATCCGGTTTTGTGGGGTATCTTCACTCCTGTCTAAGCTACTATTTCTCGCATGAAATAATAGGGGATAGGGATCAAGTTGTACGATGTCGGGGGGAGTATGGGGAACCGAAATGATCGAATCGGTTAATAATAAAGTATGCGATTGCTTATGATAAAAAGCCACTTCTTCAAATATCCCTAAACCCAAATCCAACGGCCCTAAAATGGCATAATCAAATTCATCCGCAAAGGGACTATTCTGACTCTCTAAGGGCAGTTTGTGGGTTCGTTTGAGAGGAAACCCTAACCAACTTAAAGGGAGGTTAACGGGGAAACTCCATTGATCTGGAGAGACGAAAACTTGTGCTTTCGGGAAACATCTGGCAAAAGGCCCGACAAAGACTTTATGTTCAATACCAGAAACTGTGGGTAAAATGATATATTTAACCGCTCCATGAGTCTCTACTAACTCATTCACCAGACGGATACACTCACGGGTGGGGGCCACCGGTGCATAAACCAAAAGTCCACCCTTAGCGAGTTTCACCACCGTCATGCGAATGGGGACAACCACATAGAAAATCCCCTGACATTGCTCAAACGTCCAGATCGTATCTTTGACGATTTCTTTGCGGAGGGTACGACGTTGACTATAGGGGTAGAGGGGTACCACCGGCCAAAATGGCCAAGTTATATCCTTAGGACTAATGTTACCTGATTCGGTCATTTTAGTGCCACGTACCCCCTAATCTCCTGATTTCGTCCATCGGTTAACCTGATTTTAAGCTAACTGAACTATTTTAATCTTTCTGGCACCCGAAAAACAAGAATCACATTTTTATTGGTTGAATACTTGCGCTGACTTTTCTGGTAACGTTTCCTCTTCTACCTTTTCTGCTGATCGCTTTTCACTTTTAATCTTAGCGATTTTCAACTTCAGAAAACTACTAATTCCCGCCATTCCTAAAATACATAAGATTCCTAGGGGTTCAGGAATCGGTAAAGATACTAAAGAATTGTTAACAGTCAGAAGTTGATCAGAAGAAACACGATTGTTCTCTATTTTAGTAAGGATGGTTTGGGATTGTTCATTTTGTACCTTACTAAGCTGATTTATGCCATTATTTTTACTGAGGACTGATTGATTGCCAAATGATAAAGATAAAAAGGTAACAACAGCGATAATCTCTAATTTACTTACTATTTTCATTGTTCAAAAAAAAGGTATTTGGTCGCAATTATAGGTAAGACTTTCAAAACCCCCCTAATATTTTAGGAATGCTTTAGATTTGGGGGTAATAATGCTTGCCTGTCCCGACCAAAAAGTATTTTATATCATAGAAGAAAGCTAGGAAAGACAAACAATATGAAAACTCCCCTACACCGTAAATCTTCTCATAAAAATGGTGATTTGACACAAGAAACTTTACAGTTAGAAGGAATGGGATGTGCTGCTTGCGCGGGGACGATTGAAACAGCCATCAATAAAGTTTCTGGAGTAGAAGAATGTAGTGTAAATTTCGCCTTAGAAAGAGGAACGGTAACATATAATACCAAAATTACTGATTTAGAAACCATACAAGCTGCGGTGAGTAAAGCAGGTTATAAAGCTTATGTTTTAGAAGAGGAAAAAAATAATCAAACGGGGGATATTGAACAGGAAAAAAGGGCTTATTTACAACAAGAACTAACCCAAAAAGTCATAGTGGGGGCTGTGGTTAGTTTGATCTTAATTTTTGGGTCATTACCCATGATGATAGGGGTATCTATTCCGTTTATTCCTAATTGGTTACATAATGCTTGGTTACAGTTAATTTTAAGTATTCCTGTGATATTTTGGTGCGGTAAAGGGTTTTATACAGGAGCGATCAAAGCGTTAAAACATGGTACGTCTGACATGAATACCTTGGTTGCTTTGGGAACGGGGGCTGCTTTTATTTACTCTTTATTCGCCACATTTTTTCCTAGCTTTTTCATCTCTCAAGGGTTAAATGCTGATGTTTATTATGAAGCGGCTGTTGTTATTATTACTTTAATTTTATTGGGTCGATTGTTAGAAAATAGAGCCAGGGGTAAAACATCAGAAGCCATTCGCAACTTGATGGGATTACAAGCAAAAACAGCGCGAGTGATTCGTAAAGGGGAACCCCTCGATATTCCTGTAGAAGATGTGGTTATCGGTGACATTATTTTAGTGCGGCCAGGGGAAAAAATTCCCGTAGATGGGGTGATTATTGAAGGACAATCTACCTTAGATGAATCCATGATTACTGGGGAATCCATACCCGTTGAAAAACAAGCAGGAGATGAAGTTATCGGAGCAACTATTAATAAGACAGGAAGCTTTAAATTTGAAGCGAAAAAAGTGGGCAAGGACACCACCTTATCCCAAATCATTCAGTTAGTTGAAGAGGCACAAAATAGTAAAGCTCCTATTCAAAAAATAGCCGATCAAGTGACCGCTTGGTTTGTTCCTGGGGTGATGAGTATTGCTGTGATTACCTTTATTTGTTGGTTCATTTTTGCTCAAAATTTATCCTTAGCATTGGTAGCAACTATTAGTGTTTTAATTATTGCTTGTCCTTGTGCTTTGGGGTTAGCAACTCCCACATCAATTATGGTAGGAACGGGTAAAGGAGCCGAAAACGGCATTTTAATTAAAGGTGCAGATAGTTTAGAATTAGCACATAAAATTAAAGCGATCGTCTTAGATAAAACAGGTACATTAACCCAAGGAGAACCCACTGTTACGGATTATATTACACTAGATGGAATTGCTAATAATAACGAGCTTAATATTTTAGAAATAGCAGCAGCTATTGAACATAATTCTGAACATCCCTTAGCAGAAGCCATTGTTAATTATGCTAAATCTCAAGGGGTTTCTAATAACTTACCGAAAGTTGAGCATTTTGAAGCCATAGGAGGTCAAGGAGTACAAGGAAAAATAAACGGAAACTTAGTACAAATCGGTACACAGAAATGGATGGAAGAAATAGGGGTTAATACTAATGAGTTGATGCACAAAGCAAAAGAATGGGAAAGTCAAGCAAAAACAACCCCCTGGATTGCTGTTAATGGGGAAATAAAAGGCTTATTTGCCATTGCTGATGCGGTGAAACCTTCCTCCGTTGAAGCGGTTAAAAAGCTGAAAAAATTGGGCTTAGAAGTGATTATGTTGACGGGAGATAACCAACAAACCGCCCAAGCGATCGCCGATGAAGTGGGAATATTCCATGTCTTTGCAGAAGTGCATCCCGACCAAAAAGCCGATAAAGTGAAAGAAATTCAGCAATCTCAGGGTAAAATCGTCGCTATGGTAGGGGATGGTATTAATGACGCGCCGGCACTCGCTCAAGCAGATGTAGGAATGGCGATCGGTACCGGTACAGATGTGGCCATGTCGGCCAGTGATATTACCCTCATTTCAGGGGATTTACAGGGGATTGTAACCGCTATAGCCTTGAGTCGTGCAACCATGCAAAATATTCGTCAAAATCTCTTTTTTGCCTTCATTTATAATACGTTAGGAATCCCCATTGCTGCTGGTATTTTATATCCCTTCTTTGGTGTCTTATTAAACCCGATGATTGCCGGTGCAGCCATGGCCTTTAGTTCCGTTTCTGTGGTTTCCAATGCTTTGAGATTGAGGAATTTTCAGCCATAATCAGGTTTTTAAATGATACTGGCACTTAATTAAAGGATTCAAACAGAGCCTCAATCAAGCCTACTTTATTAGATTTTTTTAACAAAAAAAGAATGATTCATTAAATTATTAAAGAAAAATATATCTTTCCTTTATCACTCTAGGGAAACCTCTATAATTTTTTAGGACAAGCTAAATTTCTGGCTACTCCAAGATGGGGAGAAATCAGGGCAAAAGTTTGTCGAATCCTCATCAAATTGAAAGATAAACCGAGATGGATAGTCAAGTCAGCGATGGCGAAAAAGACCGAATTCGTCAGATAGCCAGTTTGTTATACGAAGCCAGTCGTCCAATTCGCATTTTAAAAACAATTGCGTGGCCACCTGAAGTGAAAGAAGCGTTTTTTGCCAAAAAAGCCCAAGAGCTTCCCAAAGTCACTTATACTCCCATTGATCCCACTCCTACCCTCGAAGCGGTAAGGGAGGCACGTCGCTCAATCGTGCCGATTTCCCCGATCGATCTCTGGCTCGAACGGCAAGCGAATAGTCTCGAACTGGCTGCGAGGATGCTCTCCCCCTCAGTCGTCGGCGACAATGCCTTTTTTGAATATTCCCGACAGCTTTATGGGGAACCCACCACTCCTCTGCGTTACTTTCCCATAACGCCCCTAGAACTGTCCCAGAGCATTTGCGATACCATCGATCAACTGGCACATATCGAGATGGATATTGCCACTCCAGAGTATCATCGGGCTGAAGAAGTGGCCAGGGACATTGAACGTGCCGTGCAAAATCATTTTGGTGAGGATGCTCCCAAAGTGGAATTGGTCGATAAGCTTTCTGCTAATGCTCTAGCAACGGCGAGTACCATCAAAATCCGCCGAGAAGCTCGCTTCACCGACCGAGATGCCAGCCAACTTTTAAACCACGAAGCCTATATTCATGTTACAACCTCCCTGAATGGGAAGGCACAGACTGACCTGCCCATCTTGGCCGCGGGACATCCCGGCACAACCCGAACCCAGGAAGGACTGGCGGTTTATGCCGAAATTGTCAGTGGTTCGATGGAATTAGATCGGCTGCGACGGCTGGCAGATCGAGTGTTTGCCATCCAGATGGCGGTTGAAGGGGCAGATTTTCTAGAAGTCTATCGCTATTTTTTAGAACGGGTTAATAACCGTGATCAAGCGTTTGAGAATGCGAGGCGAGTATTTCGGGGTGGTGATATTAGAGGTGGCGCACCTTTCACGAAAGATGTGGTTTATCTGTTTGGACTTCTAGGGGTTGCGAGTGCCATCCGCACTTTCTTTGCTGCTGGACGTTCTGACTGTTTGGCGTTACTCTTCTGCGGTAAGCTAGATTTTATGGACATTCCCGCCCTTTGTGAACTCTACGCAATGGGACTGTGCCGGGCCCCTCGCCATCTGCCCCCTTGGGTGAGTGACCCTCGCTATTTGCTGTCACTGCTCACTTATTCTATTTTTATGAACAAGATCGAGATGGAACCGTTGCTGGTGGTTGCCAACAAGCTTCTGGAGAGTGCGCCAGTGGTCAAGTTATCCAGGGAGTGAACTGTGGCCAACCCTATTTTTCAAGGACCGCGATCGCTGTTTGATGATTTGTTGGGTAGACGACATCGGTTCGCAATACATCAGTAAAGGCAACAAGAAATCGAGACGACGTTCCTGTTGCCTTTACCCCTTAAAATTTGTAAATATTGCAGCAGTGAAAGGAAAGAAACTATTAATAGAGGTTTATTTTCTTAAATTTTAAAAGATTTTGATTTAAGTTTTCATAAATTTATCAATTTATTGCTCAAATAGTTTATCTTAAATTAAGATAGTATACTTAAATTTAGTGAACCAGTTTAAATAATCAAATGTTAGGCAACTTTCAACAGAGTCAATTACGTATTGCAGTTCCTGGAGATCATGATCTGATTCGGGATAGTTTATTAAATAGTAATCACTTAAAAAAATGGTTAATCCCTCAGACGTTATCCTCTGATGTTCCTGATAAGTTAATCACTGGTTCAAAGTTTAGCAGTAAACTGGGATTAGTGACCATTGAGCATCATGTAGAGATTGCTGATGATAACTGTTTACGAATGATTTTAAAACAAGGAATTGATGGTTATCACGAATGGTTATGGGGTGACGGTTGGGTACAATCTCGTTTAGAAGGAATTTCTTTATTACCTCTTAATTTAGGTCAAACCTTTAGTTTATTAAAGTTAAGATTGTTTTTGATGAGTCAGACAAAAGAGAAAGAACAAAACAATGAAAACTAAAAAACAAACTAAAATTATTCATGAAGGAGAATATATGGCAGAAATTGAAGTTAATATTACTTACAATGATAATTTTTGGTCTCCCTATCTTTCTTTAGAAGATGCAGAAAAATTAGATAACGTTCGTTTAGCTTTGCGTGAAAATGATATTAATACTGCTGCTAAGTTTGGCCGTATTTATCATCTTACGCCCTTGATTCCTAGGTAAAATTTCGGATAATTCCTATAAAGTACCCCCATAACCTTAATAAGATCATGGGGGATAGTATCAATACAACCGTTACCAAGTGATTGAAATAATTAAAGACTTCTTTCTTCAATTACCTTATCAATTAGGCCATATTCTTTGGCTTCTTCAGCAGACATAAAATAATCTCGGTCCGTATCTTTTTCAATCCTTTCGAGGGTTTGTCCGCATTGATTCGCTAACAGTTGATTCAACTGGGCGCGAATACGGAGGATTTCATTCGCTTCGATTTCAATATCGCTTGCTTGTCGTCTTCCGGTTCCCCCCATAGGTTGGTGAATCATAATTCTCGCGTGGGGTAAGGCCAGGCGCTTGCCGGGGGTTCCTGCCGCCAATAAAAAGGACCCCATCGACGCAGCTAAACCGACACAAATGGTAATCACTTCGGACTTAATATACTGCATGGTATCGTAAATGGCCATACCCGCAGTGACCGAACCCCCAGGGGAGTTAATGTAAAGATAAATGGGTTTACTGGGATCTTCAGAATCAAGATATAACAGTAAAGCAACAATACGGTTGGCGATACCATCGGTTACTTCTTGACCGAGGAAAATAATTCTTTCTTGGCCCAAACGAGTATAGATATCAATCCATCGTTCGTATTGACTACCAGGAAGACGATAAGGAACACTAGGAACACCAATAGGCATAAGCTTAACTCAAAGTAAAGGTAAACAGTAAATTAACCAACAGGACTTAAGGGTTTGGGAAGTTCTTTGGTACTTTCTAAAACACGATCAATTAACCCGTATTCTTTAGCTTTTTCGGGGGTTAAATAGAAAGTGCGATCAATATCTTTAGCGATTTTTTCGGGGGTTTGTCCAGTATTTTCGGACAAAATTCCTAACATAGTTTGCTTATTATGCAAAACCTCTTTCGCCCGAATTTGAATATCCGTGGCTTGACCTCTTGCTCCCGAACGGTTTTGATTGAGAACGATGGTAGCATGGGGAAGACTAGCACGACAGCCTTTTGTCCCTGCGGAGAGAATCATGGCAGCGGTTCCCATCGCTTGGCCGATACAAATGGTGTGGATGGGAGGTTTAACATAATTCATGGTATCGCAGATGGCAAAGGCTTCGGTTTCAAAACCAATCGCATCACCAGTGTACCAAGAGGTTCCGGTAGAGTTGATGTAGAAGAAAATCGGTTTATCAGGGTTATCAAACTGTAGATACAACAATTGAGCAATAATCAATTGAGTAACATCAATACCCACTTGTTGCTTGATTTCATCAGAGGAAAATAGAGGTAGCCCTAAATAGATGATACGCTCTTTGAGTAGTAAGGATTCTAAATCTGGTGGCGGAGTGCGAAAATTAGAATCTCCGTAATAACCAGCTTGAACAGCTTTAATCTCCATTGGTCGGTTGTTTTCTCTCAATAGGTGATGAACAATAATTGCTCTGACTTTGATTTTAACGAATTATTGTAGGCATTCTGCAAAAAAAAGCTGCTCAATGACCTAATTTTGTGATCACGAGCAGATATTTAGAGACGGAAAATCTTTATTTTTAGGAATTTAAGACGTAGAAGGGATTCAAGACGAGGGAATTGTTTATATAAAGTTAAGCATCATCAGTTATTCTGAAAGGGTAATGCGATTGGTCTCAGCCATTAAAGCGGTTTGACGCATCCGAGCTAACAAGGCGTTAAGAATTTCTTTACGAGTTTCTCTATCTAGCACATCCTCGCCATACTCAGACGGACAACTCACCATTAATTCTACTTCTGTATTATTCGGTAAATCCCAGGGAGTGTTAAGAATAAAGGTACCGTTGTGATAAGTGGCTTTTACTTTCTTCAACATAAGTCTAAACTTGGCTAGAGATGGATGATGAGTTTGGGCGCAGAAAATTATTCTGAGTTGGAATATCTCGGAAAAACTCCACAAAGAATGGGCGATTGCCTTAGCTCATGTGTTAATTCTCATTGATTTGATGAGATGGGGCAATAATAACCGTCACCTGGTCAATGTGATGTGTCTCACCTGCTTCATGAAACCTAGACAAACCTGGACAGGCTTGTTGTTCAATTCCTGCTTCAACCAAGGGAGACGGCTCCTTCTTGTCCACAGGCGTTCACCGATAAGCCATCGGCATTCTTGATCCAACCTTCGATATTTTTTGAGGCGTTGAGATCCCTGTCCATAACTTGGCCACAATTTTGACAATAATAAACTCTTTCAAATAAGGGCATATCTTGTATATTTCCGCAGACTGAACAAGTTTTTGAACTGGGGAACCACCTATCTACTATGGTTAACAAAAAGCCAAAACATTCTTGTTTATAACTCAACAATTCTCGAAAACGATACAATCCTAAATTAGATAAGGCATCGGATAATTTGTGGTTAGCCATCATCCCTTTTATGTTTAAATCTTCTATGAGAATATGTTGATAAGTTTTGGCCAATAATGTGGTGGTTTTTTGCAGAAAATCTTCTCGAATGTTGGTTATTCTTTTATGCTTTTTTCTTAGTTTCTGGTAATATTTAACCGCATTTTTAGATGCAGAGATTCCAGAACGACGGTTGCTGTGTACCTTATTTCTGTTTCTCCATAATGATAATTTTATAATTAAATCCATATTCATCTTTAAATTGTCTAAAAAACTTATGAATTTCATGGAGAAAGTAAACCCCACTTTCATCTCCTGTAATCTCATCAATCATAATGAAAATATGTTTAATTCGACTAGAGATAGCTTTCATATTCTCTTCTAAAAATGTATCTTTTCTAGAGTTATAAGCACTATTAAATATTTTTTTAAAGTGGGATAAAAATGTATTTCTACCTCCTTGTGTTTTTTTGAATGATTGCATAGCAACCGTAGCAATAATATTATTAGATAGTTCATCTTTAATCAGGGTATTAGATGCTTCACAAATACTCTGTAAAACTCCCTTACTATTGATCGGTTGATCTCTTAACGTATCTTCATTATGACGGTAGGTTTCCCCACTACTTGAGGGTTTATATTCTAGTTCATGAGATTGATCAATAAAATGTACATTATGATGTTCAAAATGCTTATCTTGATAGCTATTTGAACGATAATTAACGGTTAAATTACCATTATTAGACTTAATAAGAATAGAATTAGTGGTAATCGCAAAAATTCTATCATCATACAGTTGACCCGTATTTTTATCGGTAAACTTTTCAAAGATATCTAGATTAACTTGTGTTCTTGGACTAATATAAAAAAATAAAAATCCTTCATCTGTTATCCTCGGTTGTTTGAGAAATTCTGTAATAGCTGTCGTTTTGCCAATTCCAGGATTTCCTGTTAAAAATAAGTAGCTTTTATCAGATTCTAATTCCCTTTGAATCAGTTCTTTATGTGCATTTCTTAAGTCTAGTTTCGGATCTAAATTTAACTTGGTAGAGATTTCTGTAGGAATAGTATCAATAGGACTTAAAAAATTATCAATGGTTTCTGTATGAGTTAATGAGTGTATGGGTTTATTATTATTTTTCGTTTCCATTAGTTTATTAAAGAACCTTTTTCCATCAATAAAGCTTTGTGTTGCTTGACGTTTAATTACCATTAATATATCTTGACGCGCTTCTGGTAGTTCTTTATGAGTTTTGTTAGTATAAATATCGTAGCAAGTTTTGAGTATATTGATATGTTCTTCTTCATCTGTTAAAGTTAAGGAACTAATACCGCGATCGCTATATCCAATAATATTAAAATTAATATTTTCTTGATCATTCAATAAATTTTCTTTGTTCAGAAAATTATAAAAACTATAAGCATAACTTCCTGCTTGTATCATTTTCATACTTTCTTTGTCTTTGGTTACAAATGCTTTGTAATGATACTTTAAATGTTCAGATAAATTAATTTTAGGAGTTTTGCTATCCAGTCCTAAATTAGCAAAAACACTCTTTTTTCTTAAATAAGCAATTTCTTTTAATAAAATTCTTTTTAAAACTTCAACACTACGAAGATCGTCTAAATCTTGAATTTCTCGGATAGCAAAAATAGAATAATCAATACATAAAATAGTTTTATTTTTTTTATATTGAATCAATATTAAACTATCAGCTTTTAAAAATTCTCCCTTTTCCTTATATTGATTAATATGTGTTTCAACATTTTCAATATTTTCTAACTGTTGAAGAACATTTTTATATACTTCGCTATCTGCTTTATTTATATTGGTTCCTAAACTATTATTACCGTAAAAACAACATTGATAATAAAGAATCTCTAGTTTTTTATAATTTTCTTTTTTAATTGCTACTGCTTCAAAATATTCTTGTAAAAAATTCAGTCCTGACAAAAAAGCTTTTTGTAGAAAAAACAAAACCCAATCTTTAACAATTTTACGATTTGAATCACTGACAACTCTTTCATCTATTACTAACTTATCAATGATTCTACTAAACTTTAATTGTTGTAAATCTTCGGAATATAAATCACCATAGTTATGCTTAATATCATTTTGTTTGATGTAGGTAAGCATTCCAATATTAAACCCTACTTCAAACAAAAATCCTAAGTTTTCTCCGAGTTCAATTTCTTTACCTTTATTTGACATTATTCTTGTTCCTCCTTCTGACGTTTATCGTATAAATATCTCCTAACTTCTGTTAAAAAAGCAAGGGAATTAAACTCAATATTTTGATTATTCTTCTTACTATGTTTTAACATCGATAATGCACCAACAGAATTATCTCCTATTAAATTTTGATAAGGATCTAATTTTAAACTAATTGGTCTTTTTTTTGTTGCTGTTGCTTCATAACGGGAAAAATGAAACAAAGTGAGATAATTTAATATATCTTGTTTTAATTGGGTATCATTAATTAGTCCGTGAGAAATTGTTTTTTCGTGTTCAGTATCATTATAAATGTTTAATAAGGTTGTGTAGGATATAACCCCATTATATGATTTATCATCCCCTACGGTAATACCATTAAAAAGATTAAAGAATACCATTGATCTTTGACTTGCATCTGCTTGATCTTTAACTAATTGTGTTAATTCTGTTGTATCTTGAATATACAGAGAAGCAGCATTAATTTCTTGAAGTTTAACAACATAATACTTATCAAAGAAAATAGGATAAATATTGATGTCATTTTTACCTAATTTCAACGCTTTAATGACATCAGGAGACATAAAAAATAGTTCTCTATCTTCTCCTGTAATGTTTAAATAGTTGGAGTAGGGAGATTTAGCAATATATAAAAAATGATGGTATCCTTGATTGTATAGTTCAGTCACTTTGTTGATTAGAATATCAGGGTGTTTATAAATCTCTTCACTGTCATAATTACTCGAAAATGTCCCTTGATTATACAGTCGAATTGTCTTATCTTTTTGTTGACGATGTAAACAAATAACTTTCCCCATCAGATTCTTTTTTTGATAGGTATTAGTCCACTTGCGATCGCATTCTCGACTAGACACAGCAATAATAGCAAGTTTATCTAACTCAGGAGTATAATTATCAAACTTAAATATCTTAGGAAGGATAGAATATAAAGAACTGAGTGAATTACGCTTTT
>NZ_PRLH01000170.1 GCF_003013815.1 Cyanothece sp. BG0011
ATTATTGACACTCCCCACGAATAGAATTCGGGGGATTCTTCTTTCATAGACCTATCTTGCTATCGCAGGGCGAACCAGCAATAGTAGAGGACAAATCTCCAGAAGCGTTCGGATCTAAGATCCAGGTTCCGACGTGACCCGTCGTACCCAAGGCTCGATTTAGAATGTTAATGGCTGCGTTTTTATCACGATCTAATTGACATCCACAAGCACAAATATGAGTCCTTGTAGATAAAGATTTTTTAACAACAGCACCACAGTTAGAACAATTTTGAGACGTATAGGCAGGGCTTACAGCAACAGTTACCCTATTCATTTTCGCACCAAAATACTCTAACCATTTCCTGAATTGATACCAACCAGCATCATTAATTGACTTGGCTAAACAGTGATTTTTTACTAAGTTTTTAATCCTCAAATCTTCATAGGCTACCAAATCGTTAGATTGGATTACGCAACGAGCTAGTCTTTTAGCGTGTTCTTCACGTTGCCTACTTATTTTGAGGTGTTTACGCCCAAGTTTGTTAATGGCTTTTTTGCGGTTGATTGAACCTTTCTTTTTACGAGAAACACGACGTTGATAAAATTTTAATCGTTCTTCTCCTTGACGATAAAATCTAGGGTTGGGTTCAGTTCGTCCCATTGAATCAGTGTAAAATTCCTTTAAACCAACATCTAAACCGATAGTTTGATGGGTTGGTGATAATTCGTCTTTGACATCAACAGAGATACAGAACTGACAGTAATAACCATCTGCACGACGAACTAATCTAACCCTTTTGATTTTATCTTCTGAATAAAAAGCTAAATCCCACGTTCCAATTAATTTGAGTTTTCCAATTCCTTTTTTATCAGTAAACTCAATATGTTTAGGGTCTAAAAGTTTCCATCCACTGGTTTTATACTCAACTGAACGAGCATTTTTCTTGAATCTTGGATATCCTTTCTTTCCAGGAATTTGCTTCTTACAATTATCAAAAAATCTGGCTATCGATGACCAGCATCTTTCTACGGATGCTTGGCAAGCATGAGAATTTAAGTCTTTAACAAAGGGGTATTCAGAACGTAGTGTAGTATTGTACCGATAAAGTTCGGCACGACTAACTTTTTGTCCATCTATCCAATAACGCAAGCATTTGTTACGAACAAACTGTCCTGTTTTAATAGCTTCGTCTATTGCTTGATATTGATGTTTTTTCCCTTTGATTTTGAACTCGTAAACTATCATTTGACGCTAGATGAATCGGCGTAAATATATTCTAGCATAGATTTTGTAGGACACCGAATAAATTCCCTGTCGAGCTTATCCCCATAGTTATAAACTAGGGGCTTGCGCTCTCCGTTTTTTAGGTCATGAATTAGTCATGAATAGAAAAATGTCGCTTCATTTTTGTTGTCTTTTTTATGCTAGGATCAAGAATTGATGAAAAAAATAGTCTGTTGATTCCTTAGACTTGTAGCCAGCTAACCCAATGGAAAACAGCGAATTCAAAGAAAGAGAGCCGATTTCAAGTTTAGCCCTATATTATCTCTTCAAAAGCTCTATTATTGTTCCTACGTTCTATACTTACTTCCGTGGACGGGTCTATGGTCGAGAGAATGTGCCGAAAAAGCACCCTTTAGTGGTGGTTAGTAATCATGGTAGCTATTTTGATCCTCCCCTATTATCTTCTTCTTTGGGTCGTCCCGTGGCTTTCATGGCCAAAGAAGAATTATTTAAAGTACCGATATTAAAAGAAGGTATCCGCTTATATGGAGCCTATCCGGTCAAGAGAGGAAAAAGCGATCGCGCAGCCATTCGCGCAGCCTTAAACGCCGTCAAAGACGGTTGGTTAGTGGGGCTATTCTTAGAGGGAACTCGTACCCCTGATAGTCGAGTTCATGACCCAAAATTAGGGGCGGCCATGATTGCAGCTAAGGCGCAAGTTCCTCTTTTGCCAGTCTCTTTATGGGGAACAGAGAAAATATTACAAAAAGGCTCTCCCTTTCCCCGTCCCGTTCCTGTAACCATTCGTGTTGGTGAAGTTATTGCACCTCCTGAGTCCAATAAACGCCAAGCATTAGAAACCGTAACCCAAAAATGCACTACCATTATTAATGAACTTCATGATTTAGGACGCTAGTAGTGCTACGCACAAGGCAAAAGGCAAAAGGCAAAAGGCCAAAGTTCCCTTTAAAAAAGTGTAAAGTAAATTAGTCTTTATGATTAAGAAATTGTTTTTTTTTAGAGCATGATTATAAAAATAAGGTAATTTGATATCGAACAAATTAATAGAATAAAAATGACTCAAGCTTCAGGAAAAAATAATAATTTTCAAGTTTGCGATCGCGATCTTACCTCAGAAACCTTAGACCGTTATTTACAAGCTGATGCCATTGCTATTGACACTGAAACCATGGGATTAATTCCCCAAAGAGATCGACTCTGTTTAGTGCAATTATGCGATCCGAGTGGATATGTAACAGCGATTCGTATTGAAAAAGGACAACAAACAGCAGACAATTTAAAACAATTATTAGAAAATCAAAAGATTGTTAAAATTTTCCACTATGCTCGCTTTGATGTGGCGCAATTTAAGTATAATTTCGGCATAGAAACAGCCCCAATTTTTTGTACGAAAGTAGCCAGTAAATTAGCAAGAACCTATACGGGATCTCATGGTTTAAAATCCTTAGTTCAAGAAATAGAAGGAGTCGAATTAGACAAAAGTTCTCAGAGTTCGGACTGGGGAAATAGTCAAAATTTATCAGAAGCACAATTAAGTTATGCCGCCAATGATGTGAGATATTTAATTCAACTGAGACAACAATTAATTACCATGTTACAAAGAGAAGAAAGATGGGAAATTGCCCAAAAGTGCATGGAAGTTATTCCCGTATTTGTAGAATTAGACTTAATGTATTATAAGGATATTTTTGAACATTAAACAAATAAGGGAAAATTGACAATTGAGAATGGATAATTAGAAAAGTTCAAGGTAGGATAAAGATAACGTCGTTTAAAAGAATCAGAGTAGAGGTAAATCATGACACAAGCCATGGCCCTAACCCCCGATAATGTAGAAACCGTCTTAGACGAAATGCGCCCCTATTTAATGGCAGACGGTGGCAACGTCGAATTAGTCGAAATCGAAGGGCCCATCGTTAAACTTCGGTTACAGGGAGCTTGTGGCTCTTGTCCTAGCTCAACCATGACCCTCAAAATGGGCATTGAAAGACGCTTAAGAGAGATGATCCCTGAAATTGCCGAAGTAGAACAAGCATTCTAAAGTCTGGTAACCCTCGTCAATAAAAACGAGGGTTTCTTGATATAGAGCGACCCATGATAGTTAAGACATTGGTAAAGGTTGAAACGACTATATAATCAACCATTGCCACCCCCTCTAACTCCCCCTTTTGTGAGGGGGAGAACCCTTGCCCATTTCCTATTCCCCAGTGCGTAGCACTATAAATAATTTTGCCAGGAGGCCATCACCCAGATAAGATAGAATTCATCCCCAATTAACTTTTGCTGAGGACAAACGTGAAGCTATTTGTCTATCATACGCCTGAACTAACCCCCACGGACCATTTACCCGACTGCGCCGTTGTGATCGATGTCTTACGAGCCACCACCACCATTGCCACGGTTTTAGAAGCCGGTGCAGAAGCGGTTCAAA
Source organism: Cyanothece sp. BG0011 (assembly GCF_003013815.1). Taxonomy (GTDB): domain Bacteria; phylum Cyanobacteriota; class Cyanobacteriia; order Cyanobacteriales; family Microcystaceae; genus Crocosphaera. The sequence continues at coordinate 3,660 of NZ_PRLH01000170.1, forward strand.
CCTTCAGTGATATCGACAAATTAATCGCAGTCAGTGAACAATGGCTGCCAGAAAAACGCATTCGAGCAGGCGAAAGAGGAGGGGCAAAGGTAGAAAGGTTTGATCTGGGTAACTCCCCTTTGGACTGTACCCCGGAGACAGTAGGCGAAAAACGTTTCTTTTTAACCACCACCAATGGCACCCGCGCCCTACAACGGGTTGAAAACGCCAAAACAGTGATCACTGCAGCTATGATTAATCGACAAGCGGCCGTTAATTATATTATTAAACAGCAACCCGAAACCGTGTGGTTAGTAGGATCGGGATGGGAAGGGGGATATTCCCTCGAAGATACCGTCTGTGCAGGAGCGATCGCCCACGCTTTAATTCTTCATGATGCCCAAATGGTAGAAGTAAGTAACGACGAAGTCATTGCAGCAACGGCCCTATATGCTCAATGGCATGATAACCTCTTAGAAATGTTTCACCGCTCTAGTCACGGTCAAAGATTATTACGGTTGAACTGCCAAGAGGATTTACAATACTGCGCTAAAAGTGACATTATAGAAGTGTTACCGATACAAAAAGAACCAGGAGTCTTGGTAAAATTCTCCTAGGTATCCTATGCTGGTTTAGCTTCCCTAAATTCTCGAGGATTCCTTCGTTATGAAAATTTTGGTATTGACTTGGGAATTCCCCCCCCGTCTCGTGGGAGGTATTGCCCGTCATGTTGCCGAATTATATCCAGAAATTAGCAAATTAGGCCACGAAATTCATTTACTTACCGTAGAATTCGGGCAGAGTCCCTCCTATGAACAGGTTGACGGGGTTCATGTTTATCGTGTTCCGGTGCAAGAAGCTAATGACTTTTTTCACTGGATTGTCAATATGAATAATAGTATGGGTCATTATGGAGGACAATTAATTCAAGAGAAAGGGCCCTTTGATGTGATTCACGCCCACGACTGGTTAGTGGGCGATGCAGCCATCGCCTTGAAACATTTATTTAAAATTCCTCTCATTGCCACCATCCACGCCACAGAATACGGTCGTTACAATGGGATTCATAATGATACTCAACGCTACATCTCCAAAAAAGAAGGCAACTTAATTTATGATTCTTGGCGGGTGATTGTTTGTAGTGATTATATGCGTCACGAACTCAAACGGGCCTTTGAAACCCCTTTGGATAAGGTTGATATTATTTACAACGGCATTCGGGCCGAAAAAAAGCGTCAAGATCCTAATTTTGATTACTTGACCTTTCGCCGTCAATTTGCCCTCGATCACGAAAAAATCATCTATTATGTGGGGAGAATGACCCGTGAAAAAGGGGTTTCCTTACTCTTACAAGCAGCAGCCAAGGTGTTATGGGAATTACAAGGAAATGCCAAAATCGTGATTATTGGTGGCGGCAATACCCAACATTTACAAGCAGAAGCGCATGAGTTGGGGATTGCGAACCGTTGTTGTTTTACGGGGTTTATGTCGGATGAAGATTTAGATCGTTTTCAAACCATTGCTGACTGTGCTGTCTTTCCTAGTTTATACGAACCCTTTGGGATTGTGGCCTTAGAAAGTTTTGCAGCCCGTGTTCCGGTGGTGGTATCGAGTACAGGAGGTTTACCGGAAGTGGTTAATCATCAAAAAACAGGCATTGTGACAGAGGTGAATAACCCAGACTCTTTGGCTTGGGGCATTTTAGAGGTCCTAAAAAATCCTGATTATGGTCAACAGTTGGTGGAAAAAGCTTATGAAGAGTTGGCCTTGCGTTTTGGGTGGCCAGCGTTAGCTAAACAAACGGAAGCCGTTTATCGGGTGGTATGTGAACAGCGATCGCAAATTCACTGGGAGTAGTTAACAATGAAAAGATAGAATAGGGATGATCAGCGGATTGGGGATTATCAATGAAGTGGATCGTCTATTTTGCCATAACCGTTATTGTTTATCTGATTATAATTCTTAAGTTAAAAGTCAAAACCCAAAGGGAAAAAGTAAGAGAAGCTTATATCTTTTGGAATACTTTGATTTTTTTTCTTGTCTTTGAGTTTGTTTTTATTGAGTCTATTGTTAGTCAATTTTTATTACATATTTTCGGGTTTTTCTTATCATTGGTTTATTCGATTTCTATCTATATCTATTTAAAATCGATCAGAAAAGATATCGATACTATTTTTTATAAACTATTAGAACAAAGTCACGGCAAAATTAGTATTTTAACCTTTATGCAAGCCACAGAACTTCCCCCTAATGAAGCTCAAGATTATTTAAACAAAAAACTAAGGGAATTAAGAGGAAATCGCCATAGTACCCGTGGGAATATTTATTATGAATTTAGTGCCTGGCAACACTATTAAGAAACTGGGCGATTTTCTGCACAGCCAGTTCGAGGATATCAGGATCATGGACTAAGGCAAATCTTACATACCCTTCCCCTTGTTTCCCAAACCCGGCACCAGGAGACACAGCTACCCCTGTAGCTGCCACTAACTCGGTACAAAATTCAACGGATTTATTTTGCCAAGGTTGGGGTAATTTTGCCCAGACATACATCGTCGCTTGAGGAGAGGTAACTGGCCAACCGATCGCATTAAGCGCATTGATAAAGGCATCTCGTCTGGTTTGAAAGCGTTTAACCGTCTTTTTAACCGTGGTTGATCGCCGTTTAACGCTGCGATCGCCCCGTTTAAAATGCCTCGATATTGATTAAAATCCACCACCGCTTTCACCCGTCTTAAAGCTTGAATAATCTCAGCATTACCGATGGCGTAACCAATCCGAAAGCCACCCATATTATAGGACTTAGAGAGGGTAAAAAAACTCAATCGAAAGGGATTTTGTGGGGTCAGCCTGTAAAATTGAAGGGGGTTGAGCCATTCCCTCGAAAACAATGTCAACGTAGGGAAAATCATGAACCAATACTAACCCATGCTCTTGACAAAAAGCCACCGCTTTCTGGAAAAAAGCTAAGGAT
>NZ_PRLH01000199.1 GCF_003013815.1 Cyanothece sp. BG0011
AAGATGTTTTCAGTCCTAAGTTCATATTAGCCCGTCTTCCATCAGATAGGCCGTTTAACTGTCCGTCAGTCAAACCCCCTTCTTCTTCTTCTTCCTCCTCTTCTTCTTCTGTTGAACTATTAGCAAGAAGGATTTTTATATCATCTAACCCCCCTTGTAAAAGTTCTTTTTGTTGGTTACTTAATGTATTTTCTTGATTCCCATTAATGACACTTTCACTAAACTCATAAAAAGCATCATCAACTGTTACCTCAGTTTTCACATTTTTATTGTCTAAACCACTACCTTCGGACGCTTTTCTATCCGTCGGTTTATCATCTTCACTACGTTTTTCCCCTTGAGGATTATTCTTAGTTTCATTAACCTGATTATTAGCTTCATTTTTAGCAGCATTAGCCTTATTTTCAGCATCAGTCCCCCGATTTTCTGCTTCTTGTTGTTTCTGTTGTGCCTCGCTTTTAGCATCTAACGCATCGGACTTATTATCATCAGCATCCTGTTGACGTTTTTCTGCTTCTAACTTCGCTTTTGTAATCTCAATTTCTGCCTCATTTACCTTATCATCTGCTGTTTTTAACTGTTCATTAACATCATCAAAAGTGTCATCCAGATCATTATTAACTCGTCCTACAATACCCTGACTAAACTCATTTTGAGTGCTATTATTCCCCTCATTACTGCCTCCAAATAAGAGATCATCCCCCTTGTCAATATAGTCATCTAATACCCCTAACTGACTCACTAAAGTATTAGTTAACTCATCTAATACTTGGCTAACTTCTCCCCCATTACCTAGAATGCGCTCAGATTCGTCGATAAGAGAGTTTATATCTGTTTTGACTTGATCCAACCCTTCTTGAAGTTTTGCCCCTGCTTGACCCGCTAAACTGCCACTAGCAGCCATTTCTGAGGATTGGTTATTGTTATTAAGGGTCTTGACAGTATTATCATTGAGGTTAGTTGAAGGGTTTTTTTCCTCAATAGAAATCGTATCCGGTTGACTACTATAATTAGACTGCGATCGCTGATTAAGATTTTCTTCATCAAAAGATAAATCAACTGTGTCTAATGAGGGTGTTTCTAAACTATCTTCTGGAGATATTTCTGGAGTTTCTTGCTCGTTTGAACCACTCGGAGGCGCACCCCAAACTAACTGAGAAATGACCTCCGAACCAATAAAACCCCCTGCGGTTTGTAATAAATTACTTCCTAAAGTTTTAGCATTTTCTAATAGGGTAGATTTTCCTTTTGCAAAGGCAAAACCATAATAATCTCCATCCCCCACTTGAACCGAAATATTATGATTACCGTGAGCAGCAAAAATGCTGTTACCATCCCCCACCTGAATATTAATATGAGCACTGCCTTTCATCACCCCAATCGAAGTCCCGTCCCCTATTTTGGTATGAATATTCCCTTCACCTTTGAGAATATTAACGGAAGTTCCATCACCCACTTTAGTAACAATATTACCCTTACCCCATAACACCCCAACTTGTGCGCCATCACCCACAGCAGTGATGATGTTAGCGTCTCCTTTCATGGCACTAGAAGCGGTTCCATCCCCTACTTTAGTGACAATATTTCCTTGACCCCAAACCCCTTGTAAGTTGTCCCCATCACCTACATGAGTAATAACATTCAACTTACTATTAATAATGCCTGTAATGGTATCACCATCCCCCACTTTGGTGACAATACTTGCTTGTTGACCAAAAATTAAATTAACATCATCTCCATTACCCACATGGGTGACAATATTCGCTTTTCCTCCAACCACATTAACCTGCTTACCATCTCCGACTTTAGTAAGGATATTACCCTCACCCAGACTGAGGTTGTAACTGTTATTATTATCTCCCTCAGTGCTAACGTGAGTAACCAGATTACCCTTACCAAAAGCCACATTAATCTGATCTCCTTGCCCCACTTTTGTGACAATATTGCCCTTTCCGGCGGTTAACCCGATGGTATTTCCATCACCTACATGGGTAAAAATATTCCCTCCACCCATCATTAACCCTGCGGTGGTACCATCCCCCACCTTGGTTAAGATATTACCTTTAGCACCCATTACTGCTAACGTCATACCATCCCCCACATGGGTGGCAATATTGCCTTTACCTCCCATAGCAGCAACCGTGGTCCCGTCTCCTACTTTGGTAAAGACATTACCCAAAGACAACATTAAGGCCCCGGTGGTCCCGTCTCCCACATGGGTGAAAATATTACCCCCACCAAACATGGCCGTAGCCGTTATATCATCAGGGTTTTGGTCATTCACTTCTACTTTGGTAAAGACATTACCCTTAGCGGCCATCACTGCTAAACTATCTCCACTGCCAACATGGGTATAGATATTGCCTAAACCCAGCATTCCAGCAGCACTGAGGCCGTCTCCAACTTTTGTATAAATATTACCGGCACCGGCCATTAATGCGAGGGAACGACCATTACCCACCTGAGTATTAATATTACCGATACCAAACTGAACCGCAACACTATCACCGTCTCCCACCTTCGTTAAGATATTACCACCCCCCAGTTGAGCCATGGCCACATCGCCTTTACCCACCGATGTAGCAACATTTAGCCCTCCGGCCATAATGCCCATTAAATCGCCATTACCGGCTTTTGTTAAGATATTAGCCCCACCCAATAATAGGGCTGCGGTATTGCTATCATTATCGCTGGTGTCTATATGAGTGAGAACATTACCAGCACCCAAAGCAGCAATATAGGTATCTCCTGTGCCTACTTTGGTCATGACATTACCCAGGCCCAGTAAACCCCCATAAAACGTCCCATCACCGATAAACGTAGCTACATTGAAACCACCGGCCATACCCACCACTGCATCACCATCACCCACATGGGTATGGGTATTTAATCCCCCTAACTGGAATACGTTTTGATCTCCATTGCCAACATGAACAGAGATATTAGCGGCCGCGAGTAAGGTGGCGTTAAACTGACCATGTCCCTCACGCACTAGAACATTAACCAACCCACCAGCAGAGACATTGAGGTCTCCAGTAGAACCCCCATGATAGATAACATTACCTAAACCAGCACCATTAAAAGTAACATTTCCTTTGGCTTTGTGAACGATAACATTACCAAAACCGGCACCATTAAAAGAGGTATTCCCTGATGTTCCTTGATGGGTTAAAACATTGGCACCACCGGCACCGTTAAAGCTAAGATTACCCGAAGCATGATGATTAATAATATTGGCACCACCGGCACCGTCAAAAGAAGTATTTCCTGATGTTCCTTTATGGTTAATTTGATTTAATCCAGCAGCCCCTTTAAATTCGATATTACCATCACCAGATTTATTGATATTGGCACGGCCAACGGCCCCGTGCATGATGATGTTGCCTTTATCGTGGCTTAAATTATTGATGTTTCCGGCTGCGCCTTGAAAAATAACATCTCCATCTCCTTTGGTGTAGTTGATGTTAACATTCGCGACACCGGCACCTAAAATAATGTTACCTGTTTTGCGATCGACCCATTCTGTATGAGTACGATAAGTAGATACTGGTATAGGAATAAAACCTAAAAGAAAAGTGATTTCAAATCCTGTAAAAACCTGAGTCGTTTTTTGATAACGAGACTCGGCTGTTTTCGTAATATTAACGTTAGCTCCAACTCCCTTAAACTCAATATCGCCGACACCGTTGTTTTGGGTGATACCAGTATGAGCAGAAGCTCCATGCACAGTGATTTTGCCATCACCGGTTTTATTAATGGTGACTCCTCCCCAGCACCGCCAAAATGGATATCTCCACTGCCGTTTTGAGTTACGTTTGCACCACCCGCAGCCCCTTTAAACTCAATTTTTCCGTCACCATGTTTCTCTACATCGGCGTATCCTGCAGCCCCATTAAATAAAACATCCCCATTGCCATCTTGATATAAATCACTATGGGCCGCTGCGCCATAAAATCTAACGTTGCCGCTACCATGTTTATCGACATCCACTGAACCAGCAGCACCGCTAAAAGTAATGTCTCCGCTACCTTTTTGATAGACATCAGCCCCTCCGGCTGCCCCTTTAAACTCAATTTTCCCGTTGCCATATTTGTCTACGTCGGCATATCCTGCGGCCATGGCAAAATAAATATCACCATGACCACTTTGATAAGTTTTGGAATAGCCGGCTACACCTTTAAACGTTATCTTTCCATCACCATATTTTTTAACCCTTGAACTACCAGCGGCCCCTGCAAAATAGATATCTCCTGTTTGATGAGATTCAATATAGGAGTCGATAACACCAGCCCCAAATTTTATATTCCCCCATTGATATTTTCTAACATCTATCTTCCCTGATGCCCCATAAAGCTCTAAATGACCACTATCATCTCGTACCTTTAGACCCCCAGCAACGCCATAGATTTTGTCATGGCCATGACCAGTATAGACAGTGGCGGCAAGGGAAGCCATGTGAATACTATCATTTCCACCCTTGGCATAAATTTTGGCATCCCCACCCCAACTGCCGAAAATATTGGCAGCCCAAATACTGTCATGGCCGTCGGTGCCGTCATATCTTCCTGTGAAAAAATATTTTGCACTTTCAACAACTCCACCCACGATCAATCTCCCAATTAACTAAATAAATTACTGAAACTCGATAACAAATGTCGTTTAAAAACCGTTTAAACTCGCCAATGGGCAATAGACCTTAAGGTACCATCAGGGCGAATTCTTAATGATTTTGCAGGAGTTCCTTTTGGCAAGATGTTGTTACGTAAATCCTTAATCATTAAATTGGCATGACCAAAGGGAGCAATAAATTCTAGAAACCATAAGTTATTTCCACTTTGCCATTCATCGAGTTTTAAAACATATTTTCCTGTTTTAAATTTTTCTTCGACTTCATCACTTAACCATGCCCAATTTACGAAACCTAATGGCTTACTATCCATTTCACAATAACGGAATTGATTATGAATTAATGAGGGGAGAAATCTCCCCGAAATATCGATAATTTGGTATCTTTGATGTAACTTAGAACTCATCATTAAATGAGTAAGAGAACCAATCATTTGTAAGTGTTTTTCAACCACAATTGAGGGGTTTTCCATTTCTACCTCATCTAAATGAGGCGAAAGAAATTCATGTTCTTGAAGCATTTGTTTATCTTTTCGATATGTCAAATGAATTAGTGAATCGTTTTGGTTTCACCTATACTCGATGTGGCTAGAGATATTTATGTTCATAAAAATATCCCATTGAGCAACTCAGTTAGATGGTTGCTCAAGTATACTCACAGAAAACTGTTGCCTGCAAAAAAAAGGTGGACAGACACTTGAGAATATTTTATTTTTTTGTAAGAATAGGGAACAAAATTGAAGTAAGACTAAGAATCTTTAAAGGCTATGTTTATTAAACAGCTTGATTCAGTCTATTTACCTTCTAAATACTTAAAAAACTCAAGTTATTAATATTAGGTTAACCATGATTTTTTGAAAAGTCAAGTAAAAATACACAATTTCTAGAATAAAATAACCTGCACGCCCCTCTTCGCTTATAATTGCTATAGGAATTTGACTATAAGGAACTAATGAAACCTTATCTCGCTGCTGCCATTCAGATGACAAGCAAGCCCGATCTAGAGAAAAATCTAGTCGAGGCCGAAGAATTGATTGAACTTGCTGTTCGTCGTGGGGCTGAATTAATTGGCTTACCCGAAAACTTTGCTTTTTTAGGCAAAGAAGAAGATAAATTGAGCCAAGCGCAAGAAATTTCTCAAAAATCCCAGAAATTTATCAAAACCATGGCCCAACGCTTTCAAGTGACGATTTTGGGCGGTGGTTTTCCTGTTCCGGTGGAAGGTGACCCCAGTAAAGCGTATAATACGGCTATTTTAGTGGATTCGACAGGCAAAGAACTCTATCGCTATCAAAAAGTTCACTTATTCGACGTTGATCTTCCTGATGGTAACACCTACCAAGAATCAAGTACCGTCATGTCAGGAACACAATTACCGGATATCTATGCCTCCCCAAACTTAGGAAACTTAGGACTCTCCATTTGTTATGATGTTCGCTTCCCCGAATTATATCGTCATTTATCCTATCAAGGGGCTGATGTTTTCTTTGTTCCTGCTGCTTTTACCGCTTTTACAGGGAAAGATCACTGGCAAGTTCTTTTACAAGCGAGAGCCATCGAAAATACCTGCTATATCATAGCACCAGCGCAAACAGGAAACCACTATGCCAGACGGTTTACCCACGGCCACGCAGTCATTATTGACCCGTGGGGCATCATTTTAGATGACGCAGGACAACAACCCGGTATGGCCCTAGCAGAAATTAACCCTCACCGCATCAAACAAGTCCGTCAACAAATGCCATCCTTGCAACATCGGGTGTTCAAATAAACCGATCGCCCTTTTCTATCTCGGTTGCTTGTTATCTTTTACCTTGAATATAATAGATAACGTGGCTCAGAGAATAGGAAAGGTAAGATATGACACTTCAGCCCGAAATTATGAAATCCGTTGAACAATTGGGCTACCGTGTCACTGTGGGGGATGTGGCAGCCAAATCAGGATTAAATATTAATTTAGCACAACAAGGATTGCTGGCTTTAGCTTCTGATGTTTCGGGACATCTACAAGTTGCAGAGTCAGGAGACATTGTTTATCTTTTTCCTAAAAATTTTAGAACGATTCTTCGTAATAAATATTGGAAACTACAATTAAAAGAAACCTGGGATAAAATTTGGAAAGTTCTATTTTATATCATTCGGATTTCTTTTGGCATTGTTTTAATTGCTTCAATTATTTTAATGTTAATTGCGATTACTGTCATTATTATTGGTATTAGTTCCAGTCGAGATGGAGATAATAATTCCAGTAGTAATAGAAGTTATAGAGGCGGGCCGCGGTTCTTTTTCTTTCCTAATATTGGGGATCTCTTTTGGATCTTTTACCCGGATTATGGTTACCGTCGTCATGGTTATAATTCATCAAGAAGCTCTCAGACTAGAGAGTCTAATGAGATGAATTTTTTAGAAGCTATTTTTTCCTTTTTATTTGGAGATGGTGATCCGAATTATAATTTAGAAGAGCGGCGCTGGAAAACCATTGGAACGGTTATTAAAAATAATAAAGGTTCAATTATTGCTGAACAGGTGGCTCCTTATCTTGATAATATTGATCGTTATAATCAAGAAAATGAAGACTATATTTTACCTGTATTAACTCGCTTTAATGGCAGTCCAGAAGTTTCTCCTAATGGCGAACTAATTTATTATTTTCCTGAGTTACAAGTGACGGTTCAAGAATCAACTCAAAAATCTATTTCTAGTTACTTACGAGAAAGATTATATAAATTTAGTGAGGCTGGTAGTAGTCAAATAATGTTAGCCATTGGCTTAGGGGCATTAAATTTTATTTTAGCGTTAGTATTAGGATCATTTTTAAGAGATCCTGCTATTGTGGCACAATTTGGCGGTTTTATTGCCTTTGTTAATTCAATTTACTGGGTATTATTAGGCTATGCGATCGCCTTTTTAGGAATTCCGGCTATTCGTTATTTTGTTGTTCAAGCAAGAAACAGTAAAATTGAAGAAAGAAATAGTAAACGACAAGAGAGAACCAAAGTTTTACAAGACAAAGATGAAACCATACAACATAAGTTAGAATATGCTTCTCAATTTGCCAATCAAGCCATGATTGAACAATCTGACATTACTTATACCACAGAAAAAGATATCCTAGAACAAGAAATCGAACAAGGGGATAAAATAGATCAAGAATGGCAAAAACGCTTAGATTCTTTAGATAATTAATTATCACCTCTCAATTATTCATAATCTAAAATAACTTGTACCCATTTCGGAGGACGAGGAATGCGATTACCCAGTTTATCTAATACTAATAAAGCCACCAAATGCACGGCAAATAAATAGATCAAACTATTGACAAAAACCAGAACAACTGCTAGTATCTGGATAAAAATGGCACTGGGTTGGGCTAAAATTCCTAATCTTAAAAAGATCCATTCAGCTAAGCCAGTCATCTGATTGATGATGTATTGCCATAAATCTTCTCCTAGGAGAATAGAGAATAACCAGAAGCGAAAAAAGAAGCCAAACGTTCCTAATAATGCCCCTGTAATCATGGAAAACTCCCAGGAGACTCCTCTACGCCAAAACGCTCCTAACTGTACTCCCATCAAGCCGTAGGGAATTAAAAAGACAATACTACGAGTAGGCCCCATTAATACCGTTAATAATAACCCTGAGACTAAAGCCCCCATCCAAGCCGAACGATTTCCCCAACGGAGATAAAGTAAAGCAATGGGAATGGGGAAAAATATTCGTAACAACGGACCAACCGGAAAATAATAATTAATCAACCAAATTAAACTACCGGCACTGGCTAAAAAGGCAGTTTCAACCATCGCCAGAGTTTGACGAATTTTAGCAGCGTTTGGCTTGATAGGAGAGGGGGGCATTTTGGGAGGGGTTGGTTGAGGGTTATTCCTTAACTCATCCCCCTCATCTACCCAGTTGGAATCATCCATAGGTTAGGAAATAATTTGTTCTAGAGAGTCCACAGAGAAGATACAGAGAATATCATCTTCCCGTTTAATTAAACCTTTTTTTTCTAATTTAGTCAGCGATCGCGTCACCGTTTCCCTAGCCAACCCACTAATACTACTCAACTCTCGATGAGGCAAATTAGGAATTTCAACCCCTTGGGTGGTTTGTTTTCCTTGGCCTTCAGCTAGGAATAACAGGGTATCAGCCACCCGTGAGAGACTATCGGCTTCCCGTAACCTTAATCGTCGGTTAAGCTGACGTAAACGCTTAGCCATCACTTGGGCTAAGCGAATACCGGCCATGGGATCACTATGAAGTAGGGTAACAAAATCTTGTGAGGGAATGCTACTGATAGTCGTGGGGGTTAAGGTAATGGCATCGGTGGACCGAGGAACTTCTTCCAAAGCGGCCATTTCCCCGATAACTTCCCCTTTCCCCACAATATTGAGGGTTACTTCTTTGCCATCAACGTTGTGGGTGCGAATTTTGACCCATCCATCTAGGATAAAGTAAACTGATCCTCCCCAATCATTTTCTAGGAGAATAACACGATTGGCCGGATGACTCCGAATCACCGCATGACTCATTACCAGTTCTAAACTTTCTTCTGGTAACTCATTAAAGAAGGGCGCTTTTTTGAGACTGTCTCGGAGGTCAGGATTTTGGTTACGATAGTTTTTGATATCTTCCATAAGCTAAAGTAAGCAGATTATAAATTGATCTGCTATGCTAAGCCTATCAAAAATCCTCGACTTAATGACTAAAGTTTATATAAGTTGCTTATTTTTTGTCTCTTTAAAAGGTTATTGTGACGGTTCAAGATAATGTTCAATCCTTAATTAACGAGCTTGAGCAAATTTTATGGCAAGATAAGCTCAAGGCTCATCCTGAGGTGTCAATTTTACTCGAAAGAATACGACACCATTTGCTCACGAGTCAATCGACCTTAGAAAATAATTATGATCTTCATGCTCACAGACTCAGCGAGATCATTTTACATCGAGTCGATGATCAAATTAGCGATCGCATTTTACAAACTGAGTTACAGCAACTACAGGAACAACGAGAATTTTTATTACAAGAAATTGCCACCCTCAAACAACAAAAACAAGCTATCCTCTCCAACTTATTTCAAGACTTATCAACCTCTCCAGATAACAAGGTTGATATTAACCATTTAACCCATTCAGTGGACACCCATTTTCAACCCTTATTAGAAGAGTTAGAGCATTATTCTGATTCTTTACAAGAAGGAATTGAAAGAATGTATCGCTTAGGACAGCAGGGAGAAACCCAATTTTTAGCTTATTTGAATCGTTTACAAGAAAAATTAGCCTTGTTTTTACAAGAAGATAAAACCAACAAGAAAACAATGATCTCTGATGATTGGTATTTAGGGTTTGATATAACTAATAATCAAGTTGATGGTTATTTATTTACCTATCCAAATAGGGAAATTTCTTCAGAGAATCTTCAATATTATGATTTGTCTCAACTCTTAGAACTCTGGGACTCTAAGTTATTTGATCACCAAAATATTTTAGATAATTTACAAGAAAAATTAAGCACCTTAAATCAGGGGTTTAATGATTTATCCCTAACAATAGATAATAATACCCCTTTGAAAACTATTTTAGAAAACATCAAAAAAATTGTTTTTATTTGTCCTTCCAGGTGGAATGAAAGAGATCGATATTTACTCAAAAATGTGATTTCAGAAAGCTTCAATATTAGTCCAACAAAAGACATTCTCTGGATTCCTAAACCCATGGCTTTAACCTTAAGTCATTTAGCTCAAAATCCATCTGACCAATTATCATTGTCTTGTGTCATTAATTTAACCGAAACAATGACTGAAATATCAATAATTGATCTATCTCAGGGACTGTCAGGCATTATTAGTCAACAATTATTTTATGGGACTCAAGGGATAGATCAAGATATTCTCTGTCACTTAATTTATCCTCAATGGTATGACAAAATAACGGTAACTTTTCCCTCTCTTCCTCAACCCTTCCCTACCCCTGGAATGGCTGAGATTTCTAAAAGAAAACTTCTTAAACAACATTTAGAAAATAATAGTTTAGGCAGCTGCTTGATGGAATCTTCCCAATTAACCCGATTGATTTTACAAGAACAAGAACAGTTTTCTTCTACCATCGCTCAAAAATCCTGGTCAGTGAATCGTAAAATGATGATAGAAAAAATCATCAATCCTTGGATAAAAACGATTCAAGAAAAGTTTAAAAAATTGTTATCGCAAGGACAATCTTCTCCTGATTCTATGACGCATATTATTGTGGCAGGAAAAGAAATTAATTCTCTTGATTATGCTTTAATTCCTAGGTTAACTCAACTATTTCCTAATGCTAAGGTAATCGAAATAGAAGAAAAAGTAAAAGATGGCAAAATCTTGACAGGATTAGCGGTTTTATTGAATAATAATAGTTAAATTCATTAATGATTAAAGGTTAATGATTAATTATTAATTAAGATGACCATCAACGATATCCCTGAAACCTTTTACTCTAAACCCCATAAACCCTTACCCAAAATAAAACTATTAACCATGTTTCGGTTAGGTTTATTCCAAATGGGCCTAGGAATCATGTCTTTATTGACATTGGGGGTGATCAATCGGATCATGATCGACGAATTAACCGTACTCCCTTGGATCGCAGCCACGGCGATCGCCATGTATCAGTTTGTGAGTCCGGCGCGGGTGTGGTTTGGGCAACTCTCAGACACCAAACCCATAAAAGGGTATCATCGCACCGGATATGTCTGGATCGGTGCTATTCTCTTCACGTCTCTAGCATTTGTTGCCCTACAAGTGGTCTGGCAACTGGGAAGTAGTATTCAAGCCAACGGATGGAATAGCATCAGTTACGGTTGGGCCATCTTGTTAGGGGTGGTTTTTGGGGGTTACGGGTTAGCCCTCAGTATGAGTTCAACGCCTTTTGCCGCCATGTTAGTGGATGTGTCGGACGAAGATAACCGATCGCAACTCATTGGTATTGTTTGGTCTATGTTAATGGTGGGGATTGTTGTCGGGGCGATCGTTAGTTCTCAGTTGCTCAATACCCCGGAAATTTGCGGTCAAGCCATTTTATCCTACGACCCCACCCAAACGGCAAAAATGGCTAATATTGCCACCCTACAAGCCACGGTTAACCCTGTGTTTATTATTATGCCCGTGGTAGTCTTAATTATGTGTTTTTTGGCCACTTGGGGGGTAGAATCTCGTTATTCTCGCTTCGGACAACGGTCACAAACCGTACAACGAGAGGATCAAATCGGTTTAAAAGATGCCTTAAATGTGTTGACAGCGAGTCGTCAAACGGGATTATTTTTTGGCTTTATCCTCATTTTAACCCTTAGTTTATTCATGCAAGACACCGTAATGGAACCCTACGGGGGTGAGGTGTTTGGGATGTGTATCTCGGAAACGACGCAGTTAAACGCCTTTTTTGGGACCGGAACCCTCTTCGGTATTGCCTCAACCGGTTTCTTGGTGGTTCCCCGTTTAGGAAAACAACGCACCACCAAACTCGGTTGTATCCTAGCAGTGGGTTGTTTTGTGATCATCGTTTTAGCCGGGGCCAGCGCGAGTCAAAGTTTACTGAAGTCCGGGTTATTGTTGTTTGGCCTCGCATCAGGAATGATTACCGCCGGGGCTACCAGTTTAATGTTAGATTTAACCGTGGCCGAAACCGCCGGAACCTTTATCGGGGCCTGGGGGTTAGCTCAAGCGATCGCAAGAGGACTCTCTACAGTATTAGGGGGCGTGGTTTTAAATTTTGGCAAAATGGTGTTTACTGTTCCTGTGTTATCCTATGCTTTGGTGTTTGTCATTCAAGGGTTGGGGATGATCTTGGCTATTTGGTTATTAGGAAAAGTCAATATTCAAGAGTTTCGGGATAACGCTAAATCAGCCCTTTCTATGGTGATGGAAGGAGACTTAGATGGGTAAAAGAATGTAGAATTTAGAATGAAGAATTTAGAATTAACATTTTTCTATATTCTTCAGGAACAAAGTTATCAGTTTTGAGGAGTGATGTCGGAGATTAAAACCTTATTAGAAAAAATTCGCTTTGAAGCAGAAAGGGAGACGTTTCCCCTAGATACACCGATTTATGAAGCTGCTGGAAAAATCCCCACTGAACCGGTACTTTATGCCGGAAATTTAAACAGTAAAATTTGCTTTTTTGGCCGAGATTTAGGACGAGATGAGGTGGCCAAAGGACAACCTTTGATCGGTTCAGCCGGGACAATGGTTCGTAAAGGGTTTTATCAAGGCATTTATCATCAAGAAGCAACTTCCCCCGAAGACTTACAAGCTATCTGCGATCGCGCTTTACTCACCAATACCGTCCCCTACAAACCCCCAGGGAATAAAGCTTATTCGGTTAAAGTAAAAGAGCGATTTCGTCCCTTTATTGAACAATTATTGGTGATTCATTGGGGAGGAACTCAAATCGTCACTTTGGGAACAGAAGCGTTTAAATGGTTTACTCCTTATGGGCCAAAAGAGGAGATTGAGGCATTTTGGAACCAGCGCGATCGCTATGAAACACAAATTCGTGTAACCCTTGAAGCTGTTGATTTTCAAGGAACAAAACACCAGCATCAGGTGTCATTACTTCCGTTACCCCATCCCTCTCCATTGAATAAGCGATATTACGCTAAATTTCCTCAAATGCTGCAACAGCGATTAAATGAATTAGAGTTCTAGGCAAATTAGGGACAAACAAGTTACAATAGGAATTCATGGGTGTGTAGCTCAATGGATAGAGCAACAGCCTTCTAAGCTGTCGGTTACAGGTTCGAGTCCTGTCACACCCGTTCTTTAGAGTCAAAAGTTAGTACGGCTTGATATTATTAAGTTTATATATAGCAGTACAAAAAAAGTTTAGGACACTTGTTAACGTTGAAACTGTTATCTAATTAACCATTGCCACCCCCTCTAACTCCCCCTTTCGTGAGGGGGAGAACCCTTGCCTATTCCCTATTCCCCAGTGCGTAGCACTATAGAAGTTAGAATTAAAATACTAAACTAAAAAAAGTTTAAATAAAAGAGATGGAAACTATTACAATTCCCAAAGGATTTAAAGTAACTCCCGAACAATTTGAACAGCTTGCTTATACTGAACAATTAGCAAAAATGGAGTTAACAAAAGATGGGGAATTAATTATTATGAGTCCTACTGGTGGTACAGCAGGAGAGAAAAATTTTAATCTATATTTAGATTTAGGAATATGGAATCGTCAAACTAAACTAGGCAAAGCGTTTGATTCTTCTACTATTTTTGTCCTTCCCAATGGTGCTAGAAGAAGTCCCGATGTTAGTTGGATTAAATTAGATAGATGGAATCAATTAACCCAAGCTCAAAAAGATGGGTTTCCCCCTATTGCCCCTGATTTTGTGATTGAATTAATTAGTCCTAGTGATCTCAAAAATCAAAGATATGAAGGCTTACAAGGGAAGATGCAAGAGTATTTAGATAATGGTGTAAAGTTAGGCTGGTTAATTAACCCCTCAACAAAAATTGTTGAAATTTATAGAGAAAATAAATCAATGGAGATTTTACAAAATCCTCAAATGTTATCAGGAGAAACTATTTTACCTGGGTTTATTTTGAATTTAACTGATATTTTATAAGATTATTTGTTAACAAATAATAACCAATATTTTTTCCTGGAAAGCACTTTTAATATTGTGATATTTTAAATATTAGCTTAAATTATTAAAAATTTTATTAATTATGATTTATTTTAATGGTTTTTGAAACTTAACACACTGTTACAAAAAATGACTTTTTCCTAATTTTTCTCAAATTTGCCCGAAAATCAAACCTTGAAGTTATGTAAATTTTCAAAATGTGCTATATTAAAATACGATGCCATTATTGTATCTAAAAACTGCTCAATAATCCCTAAAACCTTTATAAATGGGGATTTCTTATTTTGATTTTTCTAAAAAGTGCTTTAATGATGCTTGAAAATCTAGCTAGTACGAAAAAACTATATATAAATATTTGTAAATTGAGCTTGACAAAAAATAATTAACCTGAATTATAGCTGTCTAACCCACCCTATGGTTTTATCGCAGAGAATTGAACCATTTTCCTACTGATTCTATTCTCTCAGCATTCCGTTGACGACGGAGTTGATAGTCTTCGTAAGCAGTATTAATCCGTGCCGTAATTTGATGGGCCAAAGGATGATGGGTGCGATCGGGATGCCACGATCGCAATAAATTTCTATAAGCTTGTTCAACTTTATTGGGGGGAGAAAAGGCGGTGATTCCTAACACTTTCCACCAAGATGAGGCCGGATCAAGTAAGATCGGATCAACCACTAAAGAACTATCCCATAATATCAATTTCACTCTTTCCCAGGATATGCCATAACACCGATGATAAATTTTTTGAAGAGAATTTAACCCTAAAATATTGGCACTTTGTTGATGCCATTGTCTAAAAGCACAAAGTTTATCCCATTGCCAAAAACTATGATATTCTTCGGCCAAAGATTCTAACACCCCTTTAACTAGGGTTGATGGTTCTTTTAACTGCAATAAATGGGCTAATTCAGGGCAAAATTCTTCATATAAAGGATAATTGACCCATTGCCAATAATTAAACCCGGGTTGTCCTAAGTGTTGACGATAAAAGGAAAACCAACCCATTTCCCATAAAGAAGCGAAGGGACTGGCTAAGGGGTAAAATTGACCCGTTAAAGCGGTTTGAGGGGTATCTTCTAATAAACAGGTTAAAGGACTGATAATAGGGGTAGCTAAAGAATAAAATTGACCGGTTAAAGCGGTTTGAGGGGTATCTTCTAATAAACAGGTTAAAGGGCTGATAATAGGGGTAGCTAGGGGGCAAGATTGTCCTTTTAGATAATGTTGTGGCGTATCTTCTAGTAAGCAAGCGATGGGTTTATGTTGACCTCTTAACACCGGAGGTGAAGACTTGTGACGTTTGGCTGCGGATAATATCCAAGAAACTCCGATAAAAATCAATCCCCAGATTAACAGGTTAGAAAAAGTATCACTAACAAAAGCCACCACTCCCATAATTAAAATCCTTCAAGAGTGCAGAATATTAAAAAAATACAAGGATTGCTGACATTTTGTCAACCGGAGTTGATGAGGAGTTAGGAGACAGGAGTTAGAAGTGGCTTTTTTTTCTGTTCCCTGTTCCCTAATTAACCCTAATTACAAATTTAACAAAGGTTGAAGACCGTGTTTGATAGAAGCTTCTCCGATTTGTTCCATCTTAGTGACGGTAATTTGATTACGTCCCCAAGAGAAATTGGTATGCCATTGTTCAAACTCTAATAAGATAGCTTCGGCAAAACAAGCAAACATTTGACGAGAAGGAACATCCATATTGACAGTTTCCATAATCTTCCAGTCAATATCTAAAGAATGTTCCACAACCCCTCCTTTAAGGATATGGACATCAGGATGTTTAATTTTTGTGTCTAAATTTTTAGGATAACCGCCGTCAACAATGAGACAGGGTTTTCTAAGGTTTTCGGCCTTAATTTCGACTCCTTTGGGCATACTTGCCACCCAAACGATAATATCGGCTTCGGGTAAAGCTTCTTCTAGTCCCATAATTTTACCCCGTCCCAACTCGTCTTGTAGTCCTTGTAGTCGTTCTTTATTGCGAGCAATTAAGAGTAGTTCTTGAGTATCGGTTTTTCTATCTAACCAACGACACACCGCACTACCAATATCTCCGGTTGCCCCACAGACGGCTACTGTGGCTTTAGATAAGTCAATTCCGAGTTTAGCTGATGCCTGTTCAACTTGACGACAAATAATATAAGCCGTGTGGGTGTTTCCCGTGGTGAAGCGATCAAACTCTAAGGAGACGTTGCGAACTTGTCTATTTTCTTTAAGGTTAAATTCTTCAAAAATAATCGAAGAAAAGCCTCCCAACGCTGTGATATTAAGGTTATTTTTTTGGGCGAAGGCCATCGCATTTAATATTTTGCGAATCGCTGCTTTAATCCGCCGCTTGATCAGCATTTCTGGTAAAAAAGCCGATTCTATGTACTTTCCTTCGATGGTTTGTCCTGTGATGCTGGTAACATGAAATTGCTCGACGATTTGGGGTGGAGCAGAACACCACAAATCCAATCCCTGAGTGGCGTATGGGCCATAGCCAAAGGCATCAGCAACGGAGTGGGCATGTTCTAGACTTGTGAGATGACCAATTAAACCAAACATAGATTATTCTATATGATAATTAGGCGGAAAAGAGACTATATTATAGAAAAAAGTTAAGACTCTTAACAATATTACCTTAATCTTTTGATCATTGATCAGTTTTTATAAGCAGATAACCTTTATCATGGGGGTAAGATCAGTGAAACCATAGAGTATCGCCACCTTGAAATCTAAAAAAATACTAGTTCTGAAGGGATTCCTAACAATTCTGATCTAGCTTTTTAGAGTATCACATACATTCTTTTAGGTCTTTTTACTCTTTTTTATGACTAAAAATCCTATTTTCCGTTGGCTTCCTCCTTGTTTAAGTTTAGGGCTATTTGCCTTATCCTTATGGACAATACAGCACAATTTACAACATTATCACGCAGAAAATTTTTGGGCTAGTTTATTTGAGATTCCCCCGACTCATATTCTCTTAGCGATCGCCTTAATGGCAATTAACTATTCTATCATGACAGGGTACGAATGTTTAGGCTTAGCTTATGTTCGTCAGTCCCTTCCCTATCCCAAAAAAGCCCTAGTGGGTATTATTTGCTCTGGAATTAGTAATAGTGTGGGATTTGCGGTTTTAAGCAGTTGTATGATTCGCTACCGTTTTTATTCGGTTTGGGGATTTTCTGTGGTGAAAATTGCCCAGATTTCTGCTTTTTGTAACTTATCTTTTTGTTTAGGTTTATTTGTAGTAGGTAGTGTTATCTTCCTCAAAGAACCCTTAGCCATTCCCCAATTATTAGACTTACCTTTTATTTCTGTTCGTCCTTTGGGAATCATTTTCTTAGTGACCACTTTAGCCTATTTATTTTTGACAGTTATTCGTCAAAAACCTTTAATGATCGGTAAGTGGCTCATTCCCCATCTCCCTTTTCCTTTAGCGGCTGGTCAATTAATCATTTCTGGTTTAGATTGGTGCTTTGCTGCTGCTGTTTTTTATACCCTATTACATAGTTCAGTTTCCTTATCTTATTCGGCTTTTTTCGGCATTTATATGTTAGCCCAAGTAGCCGGATTAGCCAGCAATGTTCCAGGGGGACTAGGGGTATTTGAAACAGTTATGATGTTATTGTTAGCCCCATTTATTACTTCAGAAGATTTATTAGGGACCCTATTAATTTATCGGGGTATTTATTATTTTATTCCCTTAATTGTAGCAGCGTCACTGTTAGGAAAATACGAATTCCAAAATTTTCTTAAGAAGAAAGATCCTAACCTAGAATCCGCTGCTCCCATCTCGAAAACAGTACAAGAAAGTGTTCATGTTGAGTAGTCAACAGTTAAAAGTGACCAGTATCTATCAACCCTAAAGTTTAACTTAATAATTGAAAAACTGGTCACTGAGAAACGTTTTAGTTATTTTAGGCTCGCTTTTTTAACCATTGCGCCCCCATGCCGGTGGTTCCTAAAATAATCATACTAAGAACAGAACTGGGTTCTGGAACCCCTTGACTATTAGCTCTTGCTTGGTCACGAGAACAAATCGAGTCATCAATGACAAAATTAGAATCATCTGCACTGATCACCGCAAAAACCTCATCAGGAACGATGGTGCTACAAGTATCCGCAGGTTGAGGATTAACAGACTCAGGAAAGAGGTTTTCAGGGTTTTGACCCATGGGATCTTCGATTCTTTGGAGAGGAACTAACTGAGCCTGAACCCGACTGCCTACGCTCTGTGCCTGGGGATTGGGAGAACCATTGGGCCAGGCCATTCTGATATTACCTCTGATCAAATCGATTCCGTTGGTAAATCCTAAACCACCATTAAGAGGAGAATCGACAAAATAAAAGCTATCGGCGACTAACTGATCGCCTCCGGCGGTTCCGATAGCCAAGAAATCAGAAACCGGCTGAATCGTTCCTCCGATTTCCCTCACCCCATTAACAACAATCCTCATGGCCGTACCTGGGTCAATTGTATAGTTGTTACTGTTTTCTTCCCTCGCTTGAGCAAAAATCCCTAATCCTTCAATCCCTTGACAATTATTGACCTCGAAAGATGTGCTACGTCGCGAATTATCATCATCATAGTCGAGGGTTAAGGTCACTAGATTCGTATTGGAATTACAGGTTAATTGAAATGGCACATTCCCTCCATTTCCCCAGGTAAATTGTCTGGTTTGATCCCGACTCTGACCAATAATGTTGTCTGGTTTTTGAGGATCACCGGTTTTTGTCCCTAGACTAAATTCCCAGTCCCCGTCACTGTTACTGTTATTAACATTAGAATCCCCTCCTGCTCGGCCATAGAGAGCAAAGTTAGGACCGTCTGTAATTTTATAAGCTTCAGTCCAAACGTCAAAACTCAATTCTAACCGAGGTCGTAGGTTAGAATCTTCATGGTTTTGAGACTCAAAAAAATCCACAGGAAAAAACCCAAAGTCAGGAAAATTTAAACTATTACGGGCTCGGAGTGCAACAGAAAAACTATCACGCTCATTACCCACAATATTATCTGTATTACTGTTTAACACATTAGTGATCAGTCGATTCAATCCCACCCCACTATAATTATTAACCCCCAGGTCGATTTGACCACTAAACAGGGTCGGTGCATTGATCGTACTGGGAGGATTAGTGGGATTAATCGGACTATTTTCGTCCCAATCTCCTGTAACTTCCAATCCGTCTAAGGTTACCCTAGCGATACCAGGAAATTCTCGGGATATAGGGACTGGATTATTAGGGTCGCTAAGATTAAAATCATTGGGATTAGGGTTTAGTATATCACCGGAACTCTGAGTCAAAACTAAGCGAGCATTAAGATTTCTCACCCTGGCACCAGCTGGGAGTTGCTCAATAATGTCTTCTAAATTCCAACTTAGATAGGGTCGTTGTTCATCCCCTGAATTGGGTCCGTTAGAAAAATTCCCCACTTTAAGAAAATCAGACCCACCAAAATTAGTGGTTGGATTGTTAGTATCGGAATAGCTATCTTGGCCAACCAACAGGGTTCTTGACCAAGTCGCGGCCTCGGCCGGGTTCAGGGTGAGAACTGTCAACCCGGAGACAATCATTGTAGTCGTAAGGTTCAAATATAGGTTTAAATTGTGCATTTTGTGCATTGTTTTTAAGATTTTCTTAGCAAGTTAAGGATTGGGACAAAATTAAAGTTAAGTGTAAGAGCGACTAAACAAGGTAACACAAATGGGGTCAACCTTATATTAACGGTTTATAACATAAAGATCCCTGCTGATGTCTAACTTTTTCGTACCAATGTCTAACTTTTTTGTCTATCAGCCATTACTATCAATGTTCCCAAAAGTCGCTTTTAATCTTTCATAAAAGCTTTTGTCTTTTTCTAACTCGCTCAAATCTTGCCATATTGTCCAGAACCCATCCCATATAATTAAGATAGATTTAATATAAGTCAGAAATCAATTCAGGAGGATTTCCTTTTTGTCATCAAATTCCCAAGTTTTGAAGGATCAGATTGCACTTATTCCTAGTGAACCTGGCGTTTATTTGATGCGAGATTATCAAGGTGATATTCTTTACATTGGCAAGTCGAAACGACTGCGATCGCGGGTTCGTTCCTATTTTCAATCGGGTCAATATCATAGTCCTCGCATCGCTTTGATGGTTCAACAGGTGGCTAATATCGAGTTCATTGTCACCGATACCGAAGCCGAAGCTTTAGCCTTAGAAGCCAATCTTATCAAGCAACATCAACCCTACTTTAATGTCCTGCTCAAAGATGATAAGAAATATCCCTATGTTTGTATTACTTGGTCTGAAGATTATCCGAGAATTTTTATCACCCGTAAACGTCGCTTGAATCACAAAAGCGATCGCTATTATGGTCCTTATGTAGACACCCATTTACTGCGTCAAACGTTACGCTTAGTAAAACGGGTTTTTCCCCTCCGTCAACGGCCTCGACCTCTCTTTAAGGATCGTCCTTGTTTAAATTATGATATTGGTCGTTGTCCTGGGGTTTGTCAAGGATTAATTTCTCCTGAAGACTATCATAAAATAGTTGAAAAAGTGGCCATGATTTTTCAGGGAAGAACGGAGGAATTATTACAAAAATTGTCAGCACAAATGGAGTTGGCAGCCAGTCAGTTAAAGTTTGAACAAGCTGGTCAAATCCGAGATCAAATTAAAGCCATTCAAGGGTTAGGAATTGATCAAAAAGTCACCTTACCGGATGATACGATTTCCAGGGATGCGATCGCTTTAGCTGCGGATGATACTTACACTTGTATTCAATTATTCCAAATTCGTGCAGGACGATTAGTGGGGCGGTTAGGCTTTTTTGCTGATACGGTTTCAGGAACACCCGAAAGTATTTTACAACGGGTTTTAGAAGAACATTATTTACAAGTTGATTCGGTGGAAATTCCCAGTGAAATTGTAGTGCAGTATTCACTCCCCGAAACCGATATTTTAGCGGATTGGTTAGGCAAAAAAAAAGGCAAAAAAGTTAAAATTATCGTCCCTCAAAAGCAACAAAAAGCGGAGTTGATTCGGTTAGTCGAACGCAATGCAGGATATGAATTAGAAAATACAAAACGTCATGCTCAACAAAATTTGTTAGGGTTAGAAGATTTAGCCCAATTATTAGATTTACCCAGTCTTCCCCATCGTATTGAAGGTTATGATATTTCCCATATTCAAGGGTCAAATCCTGTTGCCTCTCAAGTGGTATTTATTGATGGCGTTCCTGCTAAACAATCCTATCGTCATTACAAGATAAAAATCCTAATATTACTATTGGTCATTCCGATGATTTTGCCAGTTTAGCAGAAGTTTTAAGTCGTCGTTTTCGTTCTTACCAAAATAAGTCAGAAACAGATTTATTAAACTTAGATGATTATCCCGACTTAATTATGATTGATGGAGGAAAAGGTCAACTTTCATCTGTTATAAAAATTTTAGAAACCATGAATCTGATTCCTCCTTTACAAGTGATTAGTTTAGCAAAAAAAAGAGAAGAAATTTTCTTACCTGGCCAATCTCAACCTGTCACATCTCATCCCGAACAACCGGGGGTTCAATTATTAAGAAAAGTTCGAGACGAAGCTCATCGATTTGCTGTAACTTTTCATCGTCAACAACGGTTAAAAAAAAGCCGTCATTCTCGTTTAGACGACATTCCGGGGTTAGGGTTTCAGCGACAAAAACAACTTCTTGCTCATTTTCATTCGATTGATTATATTCGGGAAGCTTCTATCGAAAAGTTACAAGAAGTTTCAGGAATAGGTGAAGCATTAGCAACAGAAATCTATGATTATTTTCACCCTAATTAATAATTAATGATTAAAGTAGGGTGGGCAATGCCCACCTGACGAGGCAGTGGTATTGTAGATTTAATGGTCATTCCGAGGTAACGAGGAATCTCTGTAACGTCCTAACTATAATCCTTAGGGCTATGTGGACTAACTTTTCCGTTGTTTTTTGGATAGTTTTTTCTTAAAGAACGTACCAAACCCTAAAGCAGTTGCACTTCCTAATATTGTGAAAGGTTCAGGAACAACATTACCCCCTTTGACTTGAAAAGCTAAGGCCGAGTTATTGGGGCGTGAAGTTAGCCAGGATAAAGTTGCATCACCTGTCAAAGTAAAATCTCCCTCAATATCACTAATGAGTAGGTAATTAACTGTATCACCATCACTTGAATCAAGAGGAGTATTATAGTTGAAAGTTCCATTATCATCAACAAGTTGAAAATTATTTAAGCTTACGCTGTCTCCTGCATTATTAGAACGAGTCCTGATATATAGGGCATTAAGTCCATTGGGAAAGCGAGACGCTTCTGTTAAATTGGTTGAACTAATAGTTTGTCCACCCAATGTATAGGTTAGAGTTCCACCATCAGCCGCCTGATAGTTAATAGTAAAAGCGACTGCTCCCCCACTGTTCCAGTCTAAACCGCCTTGTTCGACAAGGGAGTTTGAACTATTGGTTGTCCAGTTCCAAATACCTTGTTCCCAAACGCCAGATTCAGGATTATCATTACCGATACGTCCTTCAGCAACCCAGTCTTCTTCAAAAAGTCCGCTATTTTTAGCATTATTGAAGTCACTATCTCCAAAACCAGATAAATCTGTAAAAGTAGCAGCTTGAGCAACTGAGGTACTGAGTCCAACACCTAGGGCAATGGTAACAGCCGCGAGATTTTTACATTTCATAATACTTCTCCGTATATTTCTGTAAGTATTTACTTCAGTATATATATTAATTTTCAGGTCAGTGTTAGCGTTCATGTAAACGTTCATGTATAACTTCTAGACATAGAAAGTTATCCTATTCTTTACAAAAGAAAAAAGTGCGATCAAAAGCGAGAAAAACTCACTATTGAAAAGCGCACCTTTCAGCATAAATGACTCTTTATAATTAATTTGAAGGTAATTAACCGATAAACTATGCTTTGACTACTATTTTCATCTATTACCTTGAGAACTAAGCAAAACGGCGGCGCAATAAAGGTTGAATGGTTAACAAAATTAAGGCATCAAACCCTACTAATAATAAGAGAACCCCAAGAAAATTAATATCAAGCCAAGGGGTTTCTATAACAACACTCCCTAAAGACCATTGTCCATTGAGATAAATATAACGAATGGGTTCAATGGCATAGGTTAAGGGGTTTAAACTAGCCACAACCTGTAACCATCCTGCCATAAAGGATAGAGGCGCAAGGGCGGTGCTGGCAAAGAGTAACGGTAAATTAGTGACAAAAATAACGGCAATAAGTTCGATATGACCCGGCAAGGCAAAAGCTAAGCCTAAACTTAACCCCGTTACACCAGCAACGATTAAAAAGACAATTAACGCGATCGCACCTAAACCGGCTAAACTGGGTAAACCTGCCCCTAACATGGCACTGGCCGCGATAATAACCGCCGTTTGGATGATACTCAGGGTAATAATATAAAGAGTCGAAGCCGCCACAATAGAATACCGAGAAGCTAAAGGGGCAACCAGTAAACGGTTGAGAAAGCCAAACTCTCGGTCAAACATCACCGGCAGTCCAGCATTTAACGCCCCAGAAAAAGCGGTAAAAACGATGATTCCGGGGGAGAGAAACTTAGCATAGTTGAGATCGGGCCCAAATAATCCTTGAGGTGCATTATAAAATAAAGCCCCAAACAAAATTAACCACATAAACGGCTGAATAATCCCTGCGATCAAGGTTGAGGGACGGCGTTGTAGTTGAATAAACAAACGTTTCGTCATGGCCAAGGTTTCTTGGGAAAATTCAGATAACCAGTTTCCCTCTGGTTGAATATCACTGATGACACTAGGGGCTAAACTGTTCTTATTTTGAGACGGTGTAATGGTTTGACTCATATTATTTATCGATGATTCTTCAAGGTTATAGCAGAAGGCAGAAGGCAGGGGGCAGGAGGCAGGAGGTAAAATAAATTCTCTGAGTAGGTTTTAAGGATTTTGACTTTCCTAACCTCTGGGTCGACTGCTATATTTTGATCATATAATTTTTCTCAAAAGACAGAAAAGATTAATTGATCACTGTTCACTGTTTTAACTGACCTGAAAATAAAGTCCTGTTGCCTGTTGCCTGTTGCCTTTTGCCTATCCTGACTAGCTAATTTAATCGAAGATGCAAGACTTGATTTTAACTCATTTGTTGTTTTTTCTCTTTTTTAAGATCCCGACTCCCGGCGGCGGCTAATTCTGCATCCATTAAGGTTTGTCCGGTGGCGGCTAAATAGACATCATCGAGACTAGGACGAGATTGAGCTAAGCTAAAAATAGGTAAGTTAGCTTGTTCTAGGGTTTGCTCAATTTTACTCAGAGAATTGCTACCCGTTGAAACAATTAAATTGAGAGAGTTTCCTTGAGAAGGGTTAATAATAATTTCTTCGACAAAGGGTAAGGTTTCTAAGATTTTTTTGGCTTTTTCGGCCTGGGCCATGGGTGAAAATTCTTCTATTCTCAGGGTAACGCGATCGCCTCCTAACCGGTCTTTAAGTTGGGATGGGGTTCCATAGGCGATAACTTCCCCTTGATCGATAATGGCTACATGATCGGCTAATGCGTCGATTTCTTCGAGATAATGGCTGGTAATCAGTACCGTTGTTCCGGCTGCTTTGAGTTGTTTAAGGAAGTCCCAAACGATGAAACGACTTTCTATATCTAAGCCCACCGTTGGTTCATCTAACACTAACACATCGGGTTGATGGAGAAGTCCGGCCGCTAAATCGAGACGTTTGCGAATACCGCCGGAGTAGGTTCCGGTTTTGCGATCGCTGTATTCGTCTAAGTCTAATAAATTCAATAATTGCTCAATTCTTTGTTTGGCTGCTTTTTTGGGCAAATGATATAAGTCCGCTTGTAATTCTAGTAATTCTCGCCCAGTCAACATTTTATCTAAGGCGACTTCTTGGGCAACATAGCCTAAGCGATTTCTGACCATTTTGGGGTTATGGAGGGCTGAAACCCCTTTGACTTCAATTTTGCCGTCATCGGGCTTAGCTAGGGTACATAAACAGCGAATGGTGGTGGTTTTTCCTGATCCATTGGGACCCAAAAGCCCGAATATTTCTCCTGTTTCAATGGTAAAAGTAATGTTTTTCAGGGCTTCGACTGCACCATAATTTTTTTTGAGGGAGTCAATAACAACAATAGGACTACTCATATATCTGTATTCTTTAAGAGGATGCTATATTATAGTTTCGGTTGTCTGGAATTGTCTTTTAACTATTTTATCTAGTTTCAGAGATTAAACGGAATTTTTCCATCTTAAACAAAGATTAAAAATGATTTAGGTTTCTGGTCACTCTTGATCGGGTAGAGAAAATCGATTATTCAAGGTAGTATATTTTGTTTATTTTGTCTTCTTTCATTGGACAGATATTGATAAAGCAGCAAAAGATTACATAATTTAATCAGAATCTACCTTTAAGGAGATTAAAACAGGAGATAGGTTTAGATAAGCTAGGTATTGAGAACTAAAGTAGTTTATCTAGGAGATAATATTATGATTCTATTAGGAATATCACTATTAGTTATTTTAGGGATTAGTGGATTCTTATTATTGAGACGTTTTAAAGCGTTGCGAGTAGCATCGGTGTCATTAGCTGTGACGATTTTATTGTTAACAACGATCGCCCCTGCCTTAGCAGATACTCAAGTCGCTGCATTAGGGGCCAGAGATGAGACTGTCTCTGCCGATGAAACGGACCTTAAATTAAATCCTGGTGCAGGACACTATAGCGGTTTAGAATATGCAGAACGGACTAATGAAGTTCAAAACCCTGTCAGTGACGAAGTGATTAAAAAAACCATTGACAAGAAAACCGATGATAGAATCGTTTTTGCTGTTTCTAATGGTTCTGTGAGACTTTCAGGACAAATTGATAATAAAGAAGACGCTCAAAACTTGATTAGTCAAATCAAGGAAATTCCTGGCGTTCATGAAATTACCTTTGATTTAGGATTAACAGACATTAATAGTTAGAAACCATAATTGTTTCTATTTCTAACAATATTATAGTGTAAGGTCAGAGGAAAGATTGATTAAGTCTTTCCTCTGATTCTTTATTGTAAACCCCGTCCTTAAAGACGGGGTATTTTCAACTCCCTACGTCCGAGGGAATAGGCAACGGGCAAAGGTTTTCCCTCTCACAAAAGGGGGAGTTAGAGGGGGTGGCAATAGTTCAGTAATAACTATCAGCTAGACAAA
>NZ_PRLH01000015.1 GCF_003013815.1 Cyanothece sp. BG0011
CATAAATATCTAAGCCAAATCCTTCAGGGGTGGTATGGTCAAATCTTAGGGCATTTCCGTTAACATCATTGTGGCTAAATGTAATAGTATTGCCATTAATAGACTCAATAGTTAAAACTTCATCTTGAGTAACACTATTATCTGCATGAGAACCATTTTTGTCCCATTGAGTTCCTGTGAGAACAATTTGATCTCCTACTTCCCAATTCGTAGGAACAGGTTCAGAAAAAGTCAGTTCTGTCGAACCCGCTAAATGATTATCAGCAAGGGTTACGTAAGCGGTTTTTTCTTCCCCAAAAATACTGACTTTGGCTCCATCTCCTGCCACTAACCCACGACTTAGTTGATGAGGGTCCCAGTTCGTATCAATTTCAGGATTATTCGGATCAACTGGAGCAAAAATGATATTAGCTTGAGCTTTAATCGGATTAAGCTCAGTTCCCATTTCTAGGGTTCCTGTATTAGAAACCGCAATATAATCAACAATCAGTTGAGTATTAGTATTTTCTGAAAATGCAAGAGTCCCATCGACTCTAATGGTATGAATTCGTGCTTCACTCTTTTGATCATAGAAAACCTGTACTCCTTGGGCAATTACCACATCAGCATTATCATTAGGAATAATTCCATCTTGCCAAGTATTGGGATCAAACCAATCACCATTATTAATAGCAATATGAGTAGCATTACTATGAGGAACAATATCTAAAAAAGATGCATGACTATGAGTATCCATAAAGTTTTTACCAATTCACTTACTTTCTAAAAGTTCCCCAACTACTTTAGAAATACTATCAGGGATATTCCCTATTTTTTCCTGACACTTCATAGGGTTAGTTGCGGTATTTCTTGTCAGTAGAAACACTGGTTTTCTTCTGAATTAAAAACCCTAGATAAACAATATGAGAAAAATGTTAAGTATTCGTGAAGCTATCGAGCTACGATCTGATCACGTAATGTGATATAAATCAAAAAGGTAGTCAAACCTTAAATTTATTAGATGATTAAGCTATTGCACGTAATTGTTTTTAAGTCAATATAAACAAAACCTCAAATTATGTCATCAATCAAGAAAAAAGCTATTAGTGGCACTATCTGGACTGTTGTTGGTTATGGGGGAAGTCAAATATTAAGGCTCGGAGCAAATATTATTTTGACTCGCCTGTTAGTTCCTGAATTATTTGGTTTGATGGCATTAATGAATACTTTTATTACGGGACTTAAGTTATTTTCCGATCTCGGTATTCGTCCTAGTATTATTCGTAGTCCACGAGGTGATGATCCTGTCTTCATTAATACAGGTTGGACACTACAAGTCATTAGAGGATTTGGTTTGTGGATTGCTTGCTGTCTAATTGCCTGGCCAGTAGCGCAATTATATGACAATCCAGACCTTATTTGGTTACTACCTATTGTCGGCTCTACCACTATCATGAGTGGATTTAGTTCTACTGCTCTGGTAACCCTCAATCGTAAAATGAATTTCCGTATTATCACCCTCTTTCCGTTGGCAGTGCAAATTATTAGTTTGGCTGTGACAATTATTTGGGCTTGTTTTCATAAAACGATTTGGGCTTTGGTGGTTGGCTCTTTAACTTCTAGTATGATTAATATGATTATAAGTCATCGATTAGATCCAAAAGTATCTAATCGATTTATGTTAGATAAAGAGTCTCTCGAAGAACTGGTATCTTTTGGTCGGTGGGTATTCTTGGCCACGATAATGACTTTTTTGGCTGAACAAGCTGATAAATTATTATTAGGTAAGTTTCTATCTTTGGAGATGTTAGGGGTATATGTTGTGGCTTTCACCCTAGCAGATGTTCCTAGAAAAGCGTTTAGGCAAGTTAGTCAAAACGTGATGATGCCAATTATCGCCTCACAAAAAGAACTACCAAGGAAACAGCTAAGAAATAAAATTTTAAAAAAAACGTTGGTTAGTCTTGATTGCATTAGCAGTCATAGTTAGCTTGCTATTTTGCACAGGAGATTATATTATTTACTTTTTATATGATTCAAGGTATCAAGCAGCAGGCTGGATGCTTCCTATTTTATCTTTGGGTTTATGGCCGATGATGCTATCAGTAACAATAGATAAGTCTCTTTACGCTCTGGGAAAACCTATATATCCAGCTTTAGGGAATGGTCTAAAATTTTTATATATGTTAATTGTAGTCCCTTTATCCTTTTGGAATATGGGATTAATTGGAATTATCCTAGCTATTGCTTTTAATGATTTTCCTTATTATATAGCTGTTAATTATGGACTTTGGAAAGAAAAGTTACTTAGTTTTTCTCAAGATATAAAAGCAACTACTATCTTAATTTGTTTATTGGTTTTAGGAACAGCGATCCGCTTAATGTTGGGTGTGGGATATTCCATTGATACAATTCCTCTAAATCTTTAAATGAGTTAAAATCCTTAATAATAAAAACGGACTACTTCTAATTGAATTGAGAATAAAATGAGGATAAAGAACAGTAATGTTAAAATATTTGATAACTGGTTGTGCCGGTTTTATTGGGTTTCATTTGAGTCAAGATATCCTAAAAAAAGGAAGTATGGTTATTGGCTTCGATAATTTGAATTATTATTATGATGTTGATCTAAAAAAAAGTCGGCTCAGTCAACTTAATGTTTATAAAAACTTTAAATTTCATCAACTAGATTTAACTGATCAACAAAGTATTTTAGAATTATGTACTCACCATAACTTTGATTATGTTATTCATCTGGCAGCCCAAGCGGGTGTTCGTTATTCTTTGGAAAATCCTCATGCTTATGTTGATAGTAACTTAGTGGGATTTATTAACATTTTAGAAGGATGCCGTCACGGAAAAGTCAAACATTTAGTTTATGCTTCTTCAAGTTCGGTTTACGGAGCTAATCAGAAAATCCCCTTTTCAACTCAGGATAATGTGGATCATCCCATTAGTCTATATGCTGCTACAAAAAAAGCCAACGAATTAATGGCTTATACTTACAGTCATCTTTATAAAATACCAACAACAGGGTTACGTTTTTTTACTGTTTATGGGCCATGGGGTCGTCCAGACATGGCCTATTTTTTATTTACAAAAGCTATCATAAAAGGGAAACCAATTAAAGTTTTTAATCATGGCAAAATGAAGCGAGATTTTACCTACATTGATGATATCGTTGAAGGCATTGTACGAGTCAGCGAGAAGATTCCCCAAGGGTCAGAATTGAATAATAATGTTCCGGCCAAGGTATATAATATAGGGAATAACCAACCCGTTGAACTCATGACTTTTATCGAAGTCCTAGAAAACTGCATAGGCAAAAAAGCCATTAAGGAATTTTTGCCTATGCAACCAGGAGATGTACCCATGACTTATGCTGATATTGATGATTTAATTAATGATGTCGGTTTTAGTCCTCGTACTTCTATCGAAGAAGGACTAGATAAGTTTGTTCAATGGTATAAATCCTTTTATCTTTAAATTAGCTCGACATTAAATCTGATTCTTGTTTGATAGAAAGTCTAAAGAGTTAATCAATGACTAAACCTGATTTCATTATTATTGGTGCAGCCAAATCTGGGACAACAACCTTGTATAAATATTTGTCTCGTCATCCTCAAATTTATATGAGTCGTATAAAGGAGCCGGATTTTTTCTCTTTAGACAAAAATTATGCTAAAGGTATACACTGGTATAACTCACTGTTTGAAGGAGCTAAGCCAAGCCAACTTTGCGGAGAGGCATCAACAACCTACTCGAGATGGCATCAGTATCCTAAAACTGTTGAACGTTTAGCCAAACATCTTCCTGATGTCAAGTTGATATACATTATGAGACATCCCATTGACCGTGCTTATTCTTTTTATGCTTACCGCCTCAGACGAAGTCAATACAACAGAGAATTTTTAGCCACAAGGAACGAATTAATGGAGGCAAAAACCTTTGAGGATGCGATCGCTCAACAGAGTGAGTTTATTGATAGTAGTTACTATTTAGAACAAATTGAGAAATATTTGCCTTTTTATCCACGAGAATCTTTTTTATTTTTGTTAATGGAAGATTTAATAGATAATCCTATGAATGTAATGAATCAAATCTTTGAGTTTTTGGGAGTTGATTCTAATGTTAAATTAATTCAGGAAGAACCGATCATTGCTAACAAAGCTGATGATGATGCAAAAAAATTTTTTCTTTGGAATTTAAGGAAATCTGTTCAGGCTATTCCTTTGGTTAAGTCTACGGCTCAATTATTGCCGAAGTCTTTTAAAAAAAGCTTCTATGAAATAGTATATAAGTTGAGCTATAAAAAGCTGAACCATCAAGAATACGTTCCTCCTAAAATGTTACCTGAAACTCGTAAGATGCTAATAGAAAAATTTCGAGAACCGAATGATAGACTATCTCAATTTCTAGAGAGAAATCTTTCTCACTGGAATCAATAACTTTATTCTTTACCTTTAAATAATTTGTATAATCATAGGAAAATTTTATCATGCAAACTACAGACTTAAGATTTTGTTTAGATGCTAACTACTTAGACACATTAGCAGATAAATATCATAGCGAATATATCAATGCTAAACCTTTCCCTCATATTGTCCTTGATAATTTCCTACCAGAACCTGTCTTAGAAAATATCTTACAAGAATTTCCCGATGTCAAAGCTTCTGGTTGGCGAAAGTCTGAGCGAACAACAGAAAAGAAATTAGATTCTTTTCCTGAACTAGACATGGGAGATGAAACTCGTTTTCTCTTATATCAGTTAAACTCATCAATTTTTATTAGTTTTTTAGAAAAATTAACAGGAATCTCTGGAATCATACCAGATCCTCATTTTCAGGGTGGAGGACTTCATCAAATTGAACGAGGAGGATTATTAAAGATTCATGCTGACTTTAATAAGCATAGAAAAATGAATATAGATCGTCGTTTGAATTTACTGATCTATCTCAATAAAAATTGGCAAGAAGAATATGGGGGACATTTTGAATTGTGGAACCGAGATATGACGGTTTGTGAAAAGAAAATTTTGCCGATTTTTAATCGTTGTGTTATTTTCAGCACCTCAGATTTTTCCTATCATGGACATCCTGAGCCTTTAAACTGTCCGGAAGAAATGACGAGAAAATCCTTAGCCCTATACTACTACAGTAATGGACGACCCCCTGAAGAAGTGTCTAACGGACATTCAACTCTTTTTAAGGAACGTCCAGAGGATAATTTCAAGAAAAAGTCTGCTGGTGGTAAAAAGAAAACCTTTCTCAATCAATTATTACCTCCGATTCTGATGGATTTATATCGTCAGTCATCTAAGAAATAAGCTTTTTACTAATAACTTATTATGAGTCCTCAAGCCATATTGGTCATGTTGTTGTGGCCAGGAGTCGTTTTTTTTCTATTTTATCGTTTTCCCAGTCAAAAAGCAGTAATCATCTCCTTCATAATAGCTTGGTTATTCTTGCCTCAAAAAACAGGATTCGAGATACAAGGATTACCTGACTATAACCGAATATCTGCTACTTGTTATAGCATCTTAATAGCTACTATTATTTTTGATTTTCAACGGTTTAAAAATTATAAGTTTAGCTGGATTGATTTACCTATAATCATTTTTAGTATCTCCCCGTTTTTCGCTTCAGTGAGCAATAATCTTGGAGTTTATGATGGCTTATCCTCCTCACTAAGTCAAACAGTTCGTTATGGTTTCCCTTATCTGTTGGGTCGCCTCTACTTGGGAAATTTGTTAGGGATGAAAAGACTAGCTATGGCTATTTTCGTTAGTGGATTAATTTATATGCCCTTGTGTTTATATGAAATCAGAATGAGTCCACAGCTACATAGCATGGTCTATGGTTTTATGGGACAGCGTGAGTTTGCTCAATCAATCCGTTTAGGTGGGTATCGTCCTACAGTTTTCCTCTTTCATGGACTGAGTGTAGGAATGTGGATGATGGCGGCGACACTGATTGGATGGTGGTTATGGCAGTCTGGTACGATAAAAAAGTTATGGAATATACCCATTACTTTCTTCGTTCTTCCCCTAACTGCTACTTTTATTTTAATTAAATCAACAGGGGCTTATATTTATTTCGCTTATGGGATCTTGGTATTATTTAGTGCGAAATGGCTGAAAACTAATCTTCCTTTATTGATATTGATTATTTCTATATTTATTTATTTATTCTTAGGAGCAACAGGCCAATTTTCGGGTAAAGGGGCTGATCAAGTTCTTGACTTTTTGTCTTCAGTCGTCCCTCAAGATAGACTTAGTTCTTTGGAATATCGATTTGATAATGAAGAAATTTTAGTTGAAAAGGCACTAGAGAGACCTATTTTTGGTTGGGGAGGATGGGGGAGAAATCGCGTTTATGAGTATAATTGGGAAGGAGTTTTAGTTGATGTATCTACCACTGATAGTTTATGGATTATACAATACGGAATCAATGGTGCTGTGGGTTTAATTAGTATTTTTGCAACATCCTTACTACCATCATTCATGTTTATTTTGTCAAAATCTAAATATCCAGCGGGTTTATGGTTACATCCCCAAATAGCCCCTGTTGCAGTTTTAGTAACAATTCTGCCTCTTTATATGTTAGATTGCACTCTTAATAATCAATATAATCCAGTCTTCATGTTGTTATCTGGGGGATTAGCAGCATTTATGGTCAAAAAGCCAAAAATATATTCGCGAAAGTTGAGAGATATTTATTATGGAAAAACCTTAACCTAATGCTTAATCTTGCTTTGATTCTATTTTTGTGTCATCGTATTGTAAGGTGAATTATGCCCAATAACTATCAATTCCTTGTTACAAAACCCATATTTCTCGTAGGTGCTGAACACTCTGGAACAACACTTTTAAGATTGATGCTTTCTCACCATCCCCAGCTTTCTTGATGCCTAAAATTTGAATATGTTGTTGATCAAGGGACAAATATCTGAAATAGAGTACTAGTTATGGAGATTTATGGACAGAATAGAGTGTCTTTAGTCTTTCTACCTGTAATTGGATTCGTTCCCTTGGCTATGTCACATAACTTTTTTTCAGTATCAAGACGCAGCAAAACATCGGTAAAATCTGCCCCATCAATAACTGCGCCGTTAAACAAAGTATTAGTTGCAAATGCTCCTTCTAAAATGGCATTAGTAAAGTTAACACGCACTAATCTAGCTGACTCTAAATCAGCATACCTTAAGTCTGCCCCTTCAAAATTTGCTCCTTCTAAATTAGAGGCAAAAAATCTTACCCCTTGTAAATTAGCATGACTAAAATCACAACCCCGTAAGTTAGCGTGTTCAAAATCTGAGTCTCGCAAATCTTGACCCGAAAAATCTCGCTCAACTAAGTTTTGCTTGGCATAATTAACACTCCAAGCTGGTAAAACTGGGTTAATCAATACAAAGGCAAAAGTACATATCACTACTAAAGTAATATATATGTACTTTTTTGAATTTTTAATGTTGACCATCACAATGAAAAGTGTTTATTTTTAGCTCATGTAGTTATCTTATCAGAGTCAGAGTAATCAATCTTAAATAGACGAAAAAAATTTTTTTATTGAGAAAATGTTGTCTTTAAATAACTCATTATAGTTTTGAACTTACTTCTGTCCGTTAACATTTGTTGAGTTCGGTAATTCAGAAAAATAATCGATGTCTGTAATAAATCTGCTAAATCTGACAGCTTAGGGGTAGGATTTTTTAAATCGTATCCTGCCTCTTTCATCACCTCTCCAGCAATTTTCTCACAAATCCAAACTTCTGTATCTGTGACTTCTGTTCGTTTTTTTCCAGCAAAAGATGTATTTTGTTTCGAAGTCTTTACCTCTACATGAGGTAATCTAGTTGTGTCAAGAAACCTCGCTAATTTTTCCGCCTGTTCCTCAGAATCAGCTACTAAATCTTCAAACTTTATGGAAAATATTTCTGCTTTTCTTTGATTTTTCACTTTTTTCACTGTATTATAGGCTATCTTCCAATAATTAGCATAGGCTAAAGGGTGATAATCACGAGTGTCACCATCTTGAGCATGAACGTACTTTTTAGAAGCCATCATTTTTCTAGGATCACGCATAATAAATATAAAATATCTAAACCTTGTACTTTCTGATAAATCATTAGATCATCAAAAACATACCAATCTTTTAATGTAGATAAAGTATGAGCTAAAAAAGAAGATCCACTTCTGGGAAGGCCGACGACTATAACTGGGGGAGTTGATTGCTCAACGACAGGAGTTGTTGAAAAAAGAGGAGAAGTAGGAGATTTTGAAGTTTCTAGCATAAAGATTCCGTGATGACTTGCAGAATACTATTAATATATTATACTTAACCCAATTTTCAATATTCTTATGACTTCTATCGGCAAAATTGGTGAACAATTTGTGGCTCAATGGTTAATTTCCCAAGGCTGGCAGATTTTACATCAGCGTTGGCGATCGCCTGGGGGAGAAATTGATATTATTGCCCAACATCAGAATAGTAATACTATCATTTTTGTGGAAGTTAAAACCAGAAAAAGCAAAAACTGGGATCAATCTGGCATTTTAGCAGTCACCCCTCAAAAACAAGCTAAAATTACCCAGACAGCCTCTTATTTTTTAGGGCAATATCCTCAGTTTTCTAACTTTATTTGTCGTTTTGATGTGGCTTTAGTTCATCATCAACCTTGTTATCCGAGTGATAATAAGCACTCTAATTTTCTCGTTGAAATAGGAAAACCGATTCAATGGCAAGGTTATCAGCTAACATTATTAAAATATATTAAAGCGGCTTTTTAACCTTCTGTTGGGTTGCTATTACTGGTTGTTTCTTCGGGTTGAGGTTGAGTTTCAACAGGTTTCTTAACAGTTTTAGGAACGGGACGAGGTTGATAATATTTAAAGTGTTGATAAACCGTTCTAGAAATTTCTTGAATCAGATGACGACCGGCTATATCATCATAAGCTCTTTCAGCAAAAACGGCTCCAATATAACGCTTTCCGGTGGGCATATCAATAATACCAGCATCCCCAATAATTGTCCCAATATCCCCTGTTTTATGGGCAATGTTAGCCTGTTTTTCTAACCCTTGAGGCAGTAAAGTTCGGGTGCGTGTTCCTTCCATAATAGAGATGAGGCGATCGCGGGATCTCGCACTAATTAAGTCACCCCTTTCTATCCTTGCTAAGAGTTTACTTAAATCTTCTGAACTGGTTTTATTGGTTCCTTCTAAATCAGGTAAAATATTATTAATTTCAGTGTTTTTCATCCCCCATTCTTTAAAGCGTTGGTTAAGAACTTCTTTACCTCCTATCTGTTTAACTAACATTTCTGTGGCCGTATTATCACTAATTACTATCATTTTTCTCGCCACTTCAATGGCAGGAAATTTTTTATTTTCCTGCATATATTGCATATCCCCTGAACCACTAACCATCACGTCTTTAGTCATGGTTAACATTTGATCAAGGTGAATATTTCCTTTATCAACTTCTTGGAAAAAAGCCACTAAAACAGGTATTTTGATCGTACTAGCGGCCGGGATCGGTTGTGTGCCATTATAAGTAACATAAGCCCCATTATCTAAGTCAATAAACCAAGCTTGGGGTTTCACATTGGGGTATTTAGCATCAATTTTTTGTATTTTTTCTTTGAGTGCGGTTAATTCTTCACTAACGGGAATAGTGGCAGAAGATTTCGGGGTTACTTTTTCGGGTTTCTCTTCTTTGGTTTCTTCTGGGGACGGTTTAACCAATTGAGAGGCTTTGAGATAAGCTGCTAAGATATCTTGAGGATTAATAATGGTGAGGGTGGTTCCTGCGATCGCACCAATACCAACCCCCATAATACCAATACGTAAAAGATACAAGAAAAGTCGAACTAAGAGATTAGGGGAACGCTTAGAGGGGTTAGGACGAGATTTTCTCGTTTCCCTGGAGAGTTCGGTTTTACTATTTCTTCGTGTCCCTGAAACGAGTTTAACTGGTTTCTCATTATGATTAACCCGACGACGTGCTATTTTTTTGGGTTGAGTAGAGGCAATAGAAGAAGTTCGACGCGCCATAATTTCAGCTTATCTATAGTGTCATTGATTTCAGTTACCCATTCAGACGTAAAAAACCTCTTAGAGTTGCATTAATCCTAAGTTATTTAGATTTAGTTTATTTTTAAGCTAAACTAGCTTAAATCAATTTCAATTTCTTTGATAACTGTATCTCCATCAATAATTCCAAGTTTATATCCTTTTTGTTTAGCTTCTTCTTCAGCAATACCAAAGAGTGCTATTCCGTTTATAATTATGTTAGCGATATCTGTATTGTTGTTTTTAGCTAATTTTTCCAGAAGTTCATAAAGTTCTGGAGAAATACTCAAGTTTAACTGTTTAGATAACTCTGTATTATTGGTCATATTAAGTATTGGAGGATTCATTAATACAATAGGTAAAAAAAGCGGGTGATCTTCATTATAAAAAATAAGACTGTCTAAACTTATCGTTAGTACAGTTTCATTGTCAACTCACATCTTACACCCCTACAGCAAAACTGAAATAAAAAACACAGAAAATTAACTATCAAATAGTTTCAGTCAAAATAAACCTCTATTTTTCTTCTGCTGTTCTCTTTTTTCTCTCCGAACTAAGCGCAAGATGTGAGTCACTATTATTGTTTCTTGATGTGATCATCATGTAATTTAATAGTAGATACTTCTACGTTTTTATCATGTTCAGTGTTAGATACTGCAACAGGAACCATTACAGGAACAATCTTCACCACTTGCAAAAATATCGATAAAATTAGCAATACAGTCTTAATTTGTTCATTGACAAGAGCCAATTTTTTTTGTTCAAAGTCGATAGCTTTCAGTCGTTCAAGATTTTGATCTGTAGCTGATATTTGTTGTTCTTCTGTCTTATTGACTCGTAAATCATCTTGTTTAACTCCATGATGATTGAGGTATTTTTGCGTTGATATTGTTTGCATGGTTTTTTGGGAGTATGTGTGAGTAGAGACGTTGTATCCAACTTTTCTACCTTTATGTATACGTGAAAAAAGTCAAGAACTGGTAAAATGACTTAAAATTAAGTTATTTTAATTTTCTTTCAAAAGATTAAAATAGTAAAATGTAACTTAATTAGCCTTATTTTACTAATTTCGTCTTTTTTCGAGGATTGTGAAAATAACTTAACTTCTTATTTTCAATAGTTTAAACGTTCTATGGATACCAACAAAACCCAAAATAGAGTACAAGCTTATTTAAGTAATTCTGTCTATCAAGCTTTTCGTGAATATTGTAAAAAGGAAAAATTAAACCAATCACAAGCAATGGAGAAAATACTTTCTAATTTTTTATTACAGAAAGAGAAAGTATATATCATTGCAGACAATAACCAAGATAAAATAAAAGACTTAGAATCTAGACTGAGTCAATTAGAAGCTATTATAAAAACTAAAGATTATATGATTACAAACACTAAAGATTATTTAGAGAAAGCAAGAGTTAATACTTATTCTATTAAATTAACCAGTAAAAATATTAACAAAATCATGAAGTAGCTATCTTATTTTAAGAGTAAATTGATCATACAAAATCAACTATAATTAATCAATTAAAAAA
Source organism: Cyanothece sp. BG0011 (assembly GCF_003013815.1). Classification (GTDB taxonomy): domain Bacteria; phylum Cyanobacteriota; class Cyanobacteriia; order Cyanobacteriales; family Microcystaceae; genus Crocosphaera. The sequence continues at coordinate 11,583 of NZ_PRLH01000015.1, forward strand.
TAATAAAATTGATAAAAAATGATACCAACCATTGACTCTGTAAATAAAATTGTTAACTTATAAGATGATTTTTCAACAATCTGAAAAAAGACTTAAAAGATTGCAGTATTTGTTGAGACTTTCCCTAGACTTAAAGAACAAAACACAAAAAAGATAAATGATTAGCAATTTATCTTCACAAGAGTTAATCATTCAGCTTGCTATACTCACACACTCAAAAAAAATTATGGGAAGACTCAGGAAACATCAGGAGAACTCTGGGAAATTATTGTCACAAAAAAGAACCCATGAGAAGAAACCATTAAAGCGAATTTTGACAAGTTTATTTTTGGGAATAATTAGCTTAGAAACAACTTTACCTTTAGTGGCTAATTCCCGTAATCCTCAAGAAACCGTGAATTGTGATATGTTAATCGTAGGGGCTGGTTTAGCGGGTTCGGCGGCAGCTTATGAGGGTTTATTAGCAGGAAAAACCGTTTGCTTAACCGAAATTACCGATTGGGTTGGGGGACAAATTTCCTCACAAGGAACCTCAGCGTTAGACGAAGGAAAACGACAGCGATCGCAACAACATTTCCCTAGAGGATATAACACCTTAAGACAGAATATTGCCCGTCTCTACAATCGGCAAAATCCTGGGGAGTGTTGGGTCAGTGAAAGTTGTTTTCTTCCTTATCATGGTCATCAGTTATTGTATCAACAATTAAAAGAAGCGGCACAATGGGGAAGAGGTACGTTAAAATGGTTTCCTTCTACGGTGATTAAAGACGTAGAATTAAGTGAAGATGGAAAATTAATTAACAGTGCGATCGCTATTCAACACAGTCCCAAACCTGGAACCCCTCATCTCAACAAAGAACCCCTTTCTCAAACCATTGAAGACGCTTATAGCTACGAAAACTCTCAACGGTTTAACAAGAAAATTATTCGCTTCGAGTCTAAATCTAAACAAGGAAGTCCCACCGACTGGTTTGTTATAGAAGCGACAGAAACCGGTGAAATCGTCGCTTTAGCAGACGTTCCCTACCGTTTAGGACTCGATCCCCGTAGTCATCTTAACCCCTCTTCTCCCACGGAAAAGGGCGATCCCTATTGTGTGCAAGGGTTTACCTATCCGTTTGCAATGGAACGAACCGCAACTCCTCAACCTCAGACGAAACCCTCCTTTTATGAACAGTACGAACCCTACTACGGTTATGACAGCGATCGCAGAATGGCTTATTTTGACCTAGTCTTTACCTATCGACGCATCTGGAGTAACGAACAAGGAAAATTTGTCAAAGTGGGGCCGATGAAAGTTCATGAACCCACCCCCGGCGATATTTCCATGCAAAACTGGGTATGGGGTAATGATTACCGTCCCGGAACTTCTCAAGATAACTTAGTTTATAGTCGTAGACAACTCGAACAAACCGGACAACTCGAACCCGGCGGTTGGAAAGGGGGACTCCGTACAGATGCTTTACGCAAAGGCGAAGAACTCTCTAAGGGGTTTTACTATTGGTTAGTTGCCGGTACTACTGATTCTCGTTTAGGCTATGGGGTTAAACGGCCTCATCCTAACCATCGCTTTTTACAAGGGTTAGATTCTCCCATGGGAACCAGTCACGGGTTATCCAAATACCCCTATATTCGAGAAGGAAGACGCATTATCGGTAGGCCCTCTTACGATCATCCTCAAGGGTTTACTATTAACGAGATCGATATTTCCACTAAAGATTATTGGCATGATTTTTATCGCACTTCTTTACCTCGTCCCATGTATCAGTTGGTGTGGTCAACTATTGCGGATTTAGAATCAAAATTTGTCACTGCTAACGATCGCCCGTCTTATATGATCACTCGACGCACCCATGCGACAGTTTACCCTGACTCCGTGGGAGTCGCCGACTATATGATTGATTTTCATCCCTGTATGGCCTTATCTCCCCCAGAAACGCGAGGCAACCGGGAACGTCCAGGGGTTCGTGTTGCTCACGGTGGGGCCCATCCGGCACAAATACCTTTGAGGGCTTTAATTCCGCAAAAAGTGGATAATTTGATTGTCTCAGGGAAAAGTATTGCCACCAGTCATATTGCTGCGGCTGCTTATCGGGTACATGGGTTTGAATGGTCTGTCGGTGCTGCAGCCGGTACTTTAGCTAGTTTTTCTCTAGAACAAGGCATTTTACCCTATCAATTAGTAGATAATTTACCCCAGCAAGAAGCTAAATTACAACAGTTACGTCGACGGTTAGAAAGTAATGGGAATCCGACAACATTTCCCCGTGACATAATGTTTAGTCTTCGTCGTTAAACCGTAGGGTGGGCAAATCAAAAAATTATCTTACCTACTAATAATGTCAAAAACTTTGCCCACCTTACAAAACTATTAACGATATAATTCGTTAATTACTATTAAGTCTCAGAAAATATTGTTAAAATTATCATAGGTTAGATAGAAGTTTAATTAATGAGTTCCATTGACAGCATGATAGAAACTGACGAAAACAATAATATGACTAACCTTTATGAAACAGATTTCATAGAGTGGACGATTAAACAAGCTCAAGCATTAAATGATCATAATATAAAAGCTCTTGATTGGGATAACTTAAAAGAGGAGATAGAAGACTTGGGAAAAGAGCAAATTAATGCAGTCCATAGCTTTCTAAAACAAATTATAATACACAGATTAAAACTAGACTATACTAACGAGATTCTATCACGGGGACATTGGATGGATGAAATTGACGATTTTCAAGACGAAATTGAGAGAAGATTAACGAAAACCCTGTTAAACAAAATCAATATTGAACCTGAATATGAGCGAGCAAAGCGTAAGGTCTTAAAATCATATAAGATTAACTTACCTGATCAATGTCCTTATACTTTTGAAGATTTAATGACGAGATTACCAGATAATTAATAAAATTAATTACCAGTTATGATTGTTATCCATTTCTGTTTTAAGAATTTCAACATATCTAATCAAAAATTCTTCAGCAAAATAAGGTTTAGATATTTTGGACTGTAAATAGTCAAACCCTCCACTTGCATAAGCGTTCATTTTATTCATTCCGTCATCAGTTAGGTTAGTAATGCTGTTAGGATCAATGAGTTTGACTAAAATTTTTTTAGCCTGACTTTTATCATCTAAAGTTAATCCTTTATCTGACAATTCTGCTTGTATTAATAACCCAATAATTAAATTCTGTTGACTTTTATAGTCTGAGACAAAATAATCAACAAAATCAGCAGAATGACTGGGATCTGGGGTACTTTTATTTTTGGAAGCTAGTCCCATCATTAAACATAGATAGTATAAATCAAATTCAGTATTTATAGGCGGTTTTTGCTTCTTGATCTTAGAAAACCAGTCTCTTGCATCGTGACGTATGCGAAATGATTTAGCCATAATAGTTACCTCTTTTTAATAGTCTAATAAATCAAAATTATTAAAATAGTCTTCACCTTCAATAATGACACAATTTTTATTATCAATTACGCCTTTTGATGGTAAAGCTTTTTCTAATTGTTGGGTTGTTTCTGTTTTTCGGAAGACAGTCACAAAGTTGATATTCTCTGCATTGTTAGCTAATGTATCTGTAAACCCTTCTCGTTCAGAAGAAATAGTAAAAGCAATAAATTGTTCACATAAATCGGGTATTATTTGACCTATTTCTCGTCTAACTGTAATATCAATAGAGTTTGCTGGACTATCAACTAATAAAGGAAATTGATGTTGTCCTTCTGATAATAACGTTGTTAGAAAAATATAACCAACTGATAAGGTTTGTCCCATACTTGCTGCTTTTTGTCCCTCTAATGTAATTGAGTGGTTAATCTCACTAATGGAAATGGGATCACGATATAATATTTGTTCTAATTTTTGATTACATTTATCACGGATAGACTCTCTAAGGTTATTATTTGCTTTCGTTTTAGCAAGTTTTAGAATCTTTTGTAAAATCTCTTTTTTTCGACGCATTTCTATTGTATTAGAAATTTCAGCAAGTTTGATTTCTTCATCTTCTAACCATTGTTTTAATGCTTTTAAACAATTTGTTTTTTCATAAGACTTTGGTTTATCATTATGATTAGGTTCCCTTTCAATTGCTTCTAATTCTAACTCAATTTTCTTCTTTATTTCCTTCTTTTCATCAAGTTGTTCCTTCCATTTTTTGACTTCATCAGTACCTTGAGAAATACTCAGATCATAATAATATTTATATTCTGTTTCAAGGTCTTGTTTTTTCGTCATCTCTTTCTTTAAATCGATTACACCGTTATTTATTTTTTCTACATTATAATCTGTGTTTATTAAGTCTCTTCTTATATCTTCTTTTAAACTATTTAAAAAAATAGCAGTATTATCGGAAAGATATAAATTAGCGCGTTGTTTAATAATTTCTCTTATTTCATCATTTAATTCTCTACCACAAATACAATCTTTTTCATTACAAAGATCAATAAAAAATTGACGAGATGCTTTTTCAGGCAATTCAGCTTTATCAAATTTATCTTTTAATTCAATCAGTGACTCTCTAAATTTTGGATGTAATAATTCAGGTTTTCTAATGTCTTGCATTAATTGTTCAACATTGTTTTTAACTGTATTATTAGTATCATTTATTTTGATTTTTGTTTCATTTATTATTTCGCTGATATCTTGATTTTCATTTGTATGAAATTCTATTTTTGATTCTAAATCTTCTATTTCTTTCTCAAGTTTAGAATATTTACGCCGTCTAGTTTTCAGAATATCTTCTATGGTTTGAATACGTTTTTTTAACTCATTTACTTTATTTCTTTGTCGTGTATGGCCCCTTGTACATTGTGCTTTATAAGCAGTTTCTCTGTCCCAATGACTTTCAACATCCTTATGCAATTCATCTAATAAATATAACTGAAATAAAGAATCAATTGCTTGAGATGCTTCTGACTTGCTGGAGTCTAATAATTCTTGAACAAGTTCCCCATCAAAAATAAATAATCTCACAAATTTAGGGTTTAAGAATCTTCGGATATTAATGGGTAATTTGTCATAATCAGTTATTCCCCCAACTTTAGAATAACTGGAAAGATTATCAACAATTCCTTCTTCAAAGTTAAACATTAATTTAAAGGTTAAAAACTCGTTATCAACCCGTAAATTTAAGGTAAATGAGCCTTGAGGATTATTGTCCCCATGACGACGATAACTTTTAATTGTTTCTGCATCCCACTTACTTACTTCTCCTGTCAAAGCAGCACGAATTAAGCTTAAAATTGTGGTTTTTCCTGTACCATTTGGCATTTGGATTAAAGCAACATGGGCAGGGTTTTCACCAGACATTAAATTGATTTCCATATCTGGACATCTTAACCCTTTACATTCCCAACTGATAATGTCAATCTTCATCATAATTTTGTACTTTTATCGATTCATAAATTAATTCTAGTCTTTGTGCTTTATCACTATCAGATAAAGTATTTTTATTGATAGCTTCCAGCCAAGCAATGATCTGTCTAGAAACTGAGTCATCTTGACCCATTTCTTCAACAGAATCCTCAATTGCTTTTTTAATTTCATGTTCAATAGACATCGCTGTTTATCCTCCTAGTTTGTGATAATTCAGTTAACCAAAGATAACGCTCCTCATCAGCACTTAATCTATCTTTTTGTTCCTCACTCTCAACAACAAAGTCGATAATTGTTGCTTGTTTATTAGGATTTTCTGTATCAGTTCTAAGACAACGACCAATTCTTTGTATGGTTTCTAATTTCGCTCTTGCTGATGAAAATATAATAACATTTTTTAGTCTTTTAATGTCGATTCCTTGAGAAATTCTATGACAAGCAATTAAACAATCAATCTCTCCTTGTGCAAATTGTTTAAGATAACTTGGATCTTCCCCTGAGTAGTAAGTACGATAACGATGAGTATGTTTATGAATGGTATTTAAAAGCTGATCTCCGTACCATTTTTCTTCAACAAAGATAATAGTTGACTTGAGAATATCAGGATTACTATCAACAAAATAAGCAAATACTTCTGGCTTTTTTTCAGCTAGTTTATAAACTTTAGAAAGTGCTGTCCATATTTCTTCTTTTGTCATAGGATTCCCTTCTTTTTCTCTAGCGGCTTTTTGTTTATAAACTTGCTCACGTCTTTGTTTATCTCCATCGGTTAATTGATATCTCAAGGGGATATAATTAAGCTCACAAAGGATTCCTCTTTCGATAGCTTCTTTTAAACCAAATTGAAAAAATACTTCTCCAATTTCCTCAAAAATAAATTGTGTTCCTTCTTGATCATATTCTCTTTCTGGTGTCGCACTTAACCCTAAACGATAACCAAAATTTTGATGTTTACCTTGCAAGTTTTTACAGTTTTCTGGACTGCCCAAACCATGAACTTCATCATGAATAATTATCATTCTTTGTTTCTCATCATCTTCAATCTGATTTAATAGTTTACTAAGATTTTGACGAGAAATAATGATAACAGCTTTGTGATGATTGTTAATAAATTTTTCTAATTCGTGATTATTTTTATAGTGTTTAAATACCCGAAATCTTTGCTCTCGTTGAATTGCCCAACCTAGTATTTCTTGTGACCATTGATCTAATAAATCATTGCCATCTGTACTAATAATAATACTGTCAATTTTCTGCTCATCATCTAGTTTGGTTAAAATTTTTATACTGGTTCGTGTTTTACCTGTTCCCGTGGCCATTTCTAAAACACCATGATGCACGTTTAAGAATTTTTTTACCGCTTCTTCTTGGTGTTGCCAACGCTGATCTTTTTCTACAGTTTGTGAAATCTTTTTAAACTGATGTGACTTATTGGTGTTAGAATATAGAGGATTATGATTAGGGGCATAATCTTTAATAAATTTAATGGTTTGCTGAGAGAGAGAAAGAGTTTTTAAACCTGTAGCTTTTCCTAACCAAGCTTCCTCAAATTCTTCTATTTTAATATCAATTCTTTCTTGATCGGCTGTTAGCCAACTTCGATAAACATCAATAGATTCATAATTCAAATTATGACCATTAAAAGACTCATTCGCTGAACCCGTAAAAGCGATCGCATCTCCCCAGGGAAAGTCAAAAATTCCTATTTTTTTATGAAACAATCCCATTTGTTCTAAATTTTGTGGAAAAGCAAATTTCAAGATTAATCTATCATTAGCTATCATCCAAGCTAATAACTTTTGTCTCATTTCAAAAGAATCATTATTTAGCGCGTCTCTTACAACCTGATCGGCAATAATTTGTTTTAATTTCTTTCTTTCCTTTTCATCAGTCGCGATGCTCAAGGTTTTTTTATCTTCCTCTGATAACTCAGGAGAAATTATTAATTTAACCATCACATCATCTAAAATAAGATGAGCGATCGCATTATTCCAACTTAACAAAGCACTACTAGAAAAATACCCAACAGCGCGACGATATTGATGACAATGTTTTAAACAAGGGGTAAAAAAATCTTCACCTAAATTAGTTTTACCACTGCGATAATGGTTGTTAATATTTCTGATAACCTCTTTCCCTTGTTTATTCCAAGGGAACTGATAATCTATGATTGAAGAATTGAACATAGAATACAACGATAATTTTCTTTAGCATTCCCAAAAATTCCTAATCTGTATCATCACAGAAGCAAAAAACCTTACCCACCCTATAACAGTTGTCTAGTGAACTGTTGAAAATAACAATTTTTTGACTAACTTGTTTTTCTTGTCAAAACGATGTTGCAAGCGCACACCTTTTCTATTCTGTATAGAATATCATGTCAAGTCAAGAAAAAGCAATCATTTTTAACATTAATTAGGGAAATATTTTACTCTTCTTCTCCCCATTTCGTTTTAGGTTTTTCAGCAGCCCTCAAAGACTTTTTAGACTTCATGTCGTAGGTTGAGGGTAACACTTCTAATTGTTGAGGTTTGGGGGTTTTTGTTCCTTCTTTTCTACGCTGTGATGTTCGTTCCTCGCTGGTGTCTTCTGCGACAATTTCATAAAGAGTTGCTAACTTATTTTTTCCCTTTCCTTTCCGCAAAATACGACCCAATCTTTGAACATATTCCCGTGCCGAACTGGTTCCCGATATAATAATAGCAACTTTAACCTCTGGCACATCAACCCCTTCATTTAAAACATGGGAAGTCACTAAACTTTTATAAATACCTTCTCGGAACCGTGTTAAAATATCGTGACGCTCTTTTACTGGGGTTTGATGGGTAATAGCAGGAATTAAAAAGTCTTGAGAAATGCGGTAAACTGTCGCATTATCATTGGTAAAAATTAATAAAGAATCGTGATGATGTTCACAAACTAATTCTGCTAAAATTCTTAATTTTCCTTCCGTACCGGCCGCGATTTCTTTCGCTTCTCGATGGGCTAACATTGCCCGTCTTCCGGCTGCACTTCTGGCACTCGCTTTGACAAAAATTTGCCAGCCATTTAAACTACTCAAAGAAATATTAGACTTGCGTAAAAAATCATTACGAATTTGTATCGCCTTCTCATAACTTTTTCGTTCTGTTTGTGATAGTTTTACTTTAATTTCTACTACTTCGTGATCCGCTAAAGTACCCCCCGCTAGTTCTTTAACTCCCTTGCGATAAACCACCTCACCAATTAAACTATCTAAGTCACGATGACTACCATCAGCCCTTTCTGGAGTAGCAGTTAAGCCTAAGCGATAGGGAGAAATAGCGTATTCTGCAATAACACGAAAAAAATCAGTAGGAAGGTGGTGACATTCATCAAATATCTGTAATGCGTAGCGATTTCCTAGCGTTTCTGCGTGAATAGCTGCACTGTTATAAGTTGCAATTAAAATAGGACTGCGATCTCGCGATCCTCCTCCCAATAACCCCACCTCAATGTCAGGAAAAGCCGCACTCATTTGAGCATACCATTGGTGCATTAAATCCAAGGTTGGCACTATAATTAAAGTAGTGCGAGGTGTGGCGATCATCGCTAACTGGGCTAAATAGGTCTTTCCCGCGGCCGTGGGCAACACCACCACCCCTTTACGTCCCGAATGTTTCCAAGCCTCTAACGCCTCCGTTTGATGGGGATAAGGTTCCCTTTCAAAACTAGGGGTTAGGTCTAACGGAAAAAAGTCTTTAGCTTCATCAATTAAGCTAAGATTATCAGCCTGTAAGGTTTCAATTAACGTCCGATAGTAGATAGCCGGAACCCTAAACTTTTCGATGCGATCATCCCAGGTAGCGAATTCAATCCAAGCTTTACCCCTTGGAGGTGGATGTAAAATTAAAGTTCCGCGATCGTATTTCAGTTTACTGGGTCGTGCCATGTAGTCCTTGAGTTCTAGGTTTTTCTACTTTAACGATTCCCTCAATCTTGACACAAAATACTAACTCATTTGACGAAAATTAAATTTCGGACAGAACGGCACTCTCATTATTCAACTATACCTTATCATAAGTGCCTATAAAGGCGCAACTTCGTGGTGACAAGTTGGGTAATTTTGTTCCTTGAGCAAGATTTTATCAGCATTGACAAACCATAGGAAATTTAAACTTAAAAATTATTTTTCATTAATAATATTTATAAACACACTTCAATGGGCTAAACATAACTAAACTTTATATATTAACCAATGAAAAAAGGTTGAGCTTTTTTAATAACTCAACCAATTGTTTAATTTAGTTTAATCTCTTGTGGATTGGTAAGGAAAAGCCTTATAATCCTGGTAAGATAGTCTAGTCTTCGTGATCTTCAAAGGGATCACTTAACTGGGCAGATGGGGGTCCAAATGCTGTGTAAATGGCAAATCCAGTAATGACAAGAAGAATTGAGCCAATAGCGATACTTAAAACAGTTGCAGGTTCCATAGGATTTTTAAAAGATGATATCGATCATCTTAATATTATAGTTAAAAAGTGTAACGTTATCTATCAATTCTATCTTAGTTTTGACACCAACCCCTTGAAATCCATCAACTTTTTATCGATTGCATGATTCTGAGAGATTCAGTATTAATAAAAATTTATGTCCTCTGTTATTCAAGTTACTTTACCTCACACAAGCTACAATATTATTACTTCTCCTAACAGTTTAGGGAATGTCGGCCGACATCTAACCTCACTGAAATTAGGTCAAAAAATCCTGGTAATTTCTAATCCAGATATTTTTGATTACTATGGAGAAACTGTTATTAATTCACTCAATGAAGCAGGGTTTAAAGTCTTTTCTCATTTAATTCCTGCAGGAGAAACTTACAAAACCTTAGAAAGCATTTCTCAGGTTTATGATATTGCCTTAAAACATCGTTTAGAAAGAACATCCACCTTATTAGCCTTGGGAGGTGGAGTCATAGGAGATATGACAGGGTTTGCTGCAGCCACTTGGTTAAGAGGCATTAATTTTGTTCAAGTTCCCACCTCTTTATTAGCCATGGTAGACGCTTCTATTGGAGGAAAAACCGGGGTTAACCATCCTCAAGGAAAAAATTTAATTGGTGCTTTTTATCAACCCCGTTTAGTGTTTATTGATCCGATGGTATTAAAAACATTACCAGTTAGAGAATTTAGAGCAGGAATGGCAGAAGTGATTAAATATGGAGTCATTTGGAACCCAAATTTATTTAATCAATTAGAAGCACAGAAAAAATTAGACAGTTTAGACAATATCAATCTAGAAATTTTGCAAGAAATTATCGAACAATCTTGTCAAGCCAAAGTTGATGTGGTTAATCAAGATGAAAAAGAAGCCGGCCTCAGAGCTATTCTAAACTATGGTCATACCATTGGCCACGCCATAGAAAGTTTAACCGGTTATAGTCAAATCAATCACGGAGAAGCAGTGGCACTAGGTATGGTAGCAGCAGGGAAAATAGCAGTAAAATTAGGAATGTGGACAGAAGAAATGGCTCAAAGACAAGAAAATTTGCTTAAAAAGTCTGCTTTACCAGTCAGCCTCGATAATCATTTAAATTTAGAGAATATTATAGAAACCTTACAGTTAGATAAAAAAGTCAAAGGAGGAAAAGTTCGCTTTATTTTACCGACAAAGATTGGCAAAGTAGAAATTAAGGCAGAAATTCCCTCTGAAGTGATTATCACGGTATTAGAAGAAATGAAAAGGACTTGATAAGCTATCTAAAAAATGTGCTAAGGTGAAAGCAACAAAACGTGAGACCCAGCATCCCAATTACTAAAATTGTTGTAAGCGAGACAAAATTAGAGAATAAGACTTATAATTAAACCAAGTCGGTATCTAGGCAGTGGTCTGGTTACCGCCAACGGTAGAATCAATCAAGGTTTCACCGTAATTGTCTAACGTATAGAAATACTATTTTTAAGTTAAACCGAAACAGAAAGGCTATGATTCAATCGCGATCGCTAGATTATACTCTATCAAGTAAACGTCCCTCAGAAATTTACGCCACCGCACAAAACATAGTGCCGATGGTTGTAGAACAGTCTGGCGTAGGGGAAAGAGCCTTTGATATCTATTCAAGACTATTACGGGAAAGGATTGTCTTCCTAGGAACCCCCGTAGATGACCAAGTAGCAGATTCAATTGTGGCTCAACTCCTGTTTTTAGATGCAGAAGACCCAGAAAAAGACATTCAAATCTACATCAACTCACCAGGAGGGTCGGTCTATGCAGGATTAGCCATTTATGATACCATGCAACAAATACGTCCTGATGTAGTCACCATTTGCTTTGGACTAGCCGCTAGTATGGGAGCCTTCCTACTCTCAGGAGGAACAAAAGGTAAACGGATGGCTTTACCCAGTTCTCGGATTATGATTCATCAACCCCTTGGGGGCGCACAAGGCCAAGCCGTAGAAATCGAAATTCAAGCTAAAGAAATTCTCTACATAAAAAAACGGCTGAACGATATGCTGGCTGAGCATACGGGACAACCTTATGACAAAATTGCGACTGATACAGAACGAGACTTTTTTATGTCAGCCCAAGAAGCAGTGGATTATGGTTTGATTGATCAAGTCATCTCTCGACCAGATTTGTCCGATCCCACTGTCCCTGTAACCTCACTCAACTAACTCAACCGCTTATGTCTAAATACGACTCCCACCTAAAATGTTCATTTTGTGGAAAATCCCAGGAGCAAGTACGAAAGCTAATCGCTGGCCCGGGAGTCTACATCTGCGATGAATGTGTCGAGCTTTGTAACGAAATTCTAGACGAAGAATTAATGGGAACCTCGGGTCCAATTACAGACAAAAGTAATCCCCGTCCTAAAGCCCGTCCCGCTAAAAATGGGACATCCCTGAAAGAGCTACCTAAGCCCATGGAGATCAAAGACTATCTTGATGAGTATGTGATTGGTCAAGATGAGGCGAAAAAAGTGCTTTCTGTGGCTGTTTACAACCATTATAAGCGTCTGAATTTGGTTCAGGGAAAAAATGATGATGACAACATCGAACTGCAAAAATCGAATATCTTGCTAATGGGGCCAACCGGTTCAGGGAAAACCCTGTTAGCTCAAACCTTGGCACAAGTATTAGAAGTTCCTTTTGCTGTGGCAGATGCAACCACCCTAACAGAAGCAGGATATGTAGGGGAAGATGTCGAAAATATACTCCTGCGACTCCTGCAAGTGGCTGATCTCGATGTCGAAGAAGCCCAAAGAGGAATTATTTATATTGATGAAATCGATAAAATTGCTCGTAAAAGTGAAAATCCCTCCATTACCAGAGATGTGTCCGGAGAAGGGGTACAACAAGCCCTTTTGAAAATGCTAGAAGGAACCGTAGCTAACGTTCCCCCTCAAGGCGGTAGAAAACACCCCTATCAAGATTGTATTCAAATCGATACCAGCAACATTTTATTCATTTGCGGTGGGGCTTTTGTTGGTTTAGACCGAGTGATAGAACAACGCATCGGCAAGAAATCCATGGGGTTCGTTCGTCCAGGGGAAGGACAGTCAAAAGAAAAACGGGCAGCGGATTTAATGCAACGAGTGGAACCCGATGATTTGGTAAAATTCGGCATGATTCCTGAATTTGTCGGCAGAATACCCGTAATGGCGGCTCTAAACCCCTTAACGGAAGAAACCCTGGTGGCAATCTTAACCCGTCCTCGCAATGCTTTAGTTAAGCAATACCAAAAACTGCTAAATATGGACAATGTTGAACTAGAATTTAGTGAAGAAGCAGTTAAAGCGATCGCTCAAGAAGCCTATCGACGGAAAACTGGCGCAAGAGCGTTACGGGGCATTGTTGAAGAACTGATGTTGGATGTAATGTACGAGTTACCTTCGCGCCAAGATGTCCAGAAGTGTATGATTACCAAAGAAATGGTAGAAAAACGCTCAACCTCTGAGTTGTTGGTACATCCGTCCTCTATAGTGACCCCCGAATCTGCTTAAAAACCTCCTTTGATGATGTCACAGCTAGGGCAAAGGAAATTGACAGTGGAAATAGTAGGGAAACTTTTTACTATTTTCACCTGTTGAGGTGTGTCTAGGAATTTGACTCAGAGATAATAGGTTATAGAAATTTAACTAACTGGGTCGAAGAAATTCCATAATCCAACCTACTCAAAAAAAGAATTTAGCTTAAAAACTTCCCTTCTGAGGAAAAATCTGTTAAGATAAATTAAGAGTACAAAAGGGGCAAACCAGTATCCCAAACATTATTCTTAGCCAAAAGGCTGTACTAAAGGATTTGCTTGGTTTTTCGCCCCAGTGGAAGACAAGGGGTAAAACCAAATAATACATGGGCAACAAGCCAACTATTGCTATATCTCACCTCGGTTGTGAGAAGAATCGTATAGATTCAGAACATATGCTAGGCTTACTAGCGCAACAGGGATATTCTATCGATGCTAACGAAGAATTAGCCGATTACGTTATTGTTAACACCTGTAGCTTTATTCAAGAAGCCAGAGAAGAGTCTGTTCGGACTTTAGTCGAATTGGCTGAAGCGAATAAAAAAATCATTATTTCTGGCTGCATGGCTCAGCATTTCCAAGAGGAGTTATTAGAAGAGTTGCCCGAAGCGGTTGCTTTAGTAGGAACGGGAGACTACCAGAAAATCGTAGATGTCATTCAACGGGTAGAAACAGGGGAAAGAGTCACAGAAGTGTCTCAAAACCCCACATTTGTAGCCGACGAAACGATACCTCGCTATCGCACAACTAACGAGGCGGTTGCCTACCTTCGAGTAGCAGAAGGATGCGATTATCGTTGCGCTTTTTGCATTATTCCTCATTTGCGGGGCAATCAGCGATCGCGTTCTATTGAATCGATTGTAACCGAAGCCCAACAACTAGCCGATCAAGGGGTACAAGAGATTATTCTTATCTCCCAGATTACCACCAATTACGGCTTAGACCTTTATGGAGAACCCAAACTAGCGGAACTATTAAGGGCATTAGGAAAAGTTGATATTCCTTGGATTCGCATTCATTACGCTTATCCTACGGGATTAACTGAAAAAGTGATTGATGCCATTAGAGATACCCCAAATATCTTACCCTATTTGGATTTACCGCTACAACATTCTCACCCCGCTATTTTAAAAGCCATGAATCGTCCCTGGCAAGGTCAGGTTAACGATAATATTATTGAAAGATTGAAAAAATCAATCCCTAATGCTATTTTGCGAACCACATTTATCGTAGGGTTTCCAGGAGAAACAGAAGAACATTTTGAGCATTTAATTAACTTTGTTCAACGACACGAATTCGATCATGTCGGAGTGTTTACCTTTTCTCCTGAAGAAGAAACACCAGCGTATCAAATGCCCAACCAAGTATCCTCAGAAATAGCCCAAGAAAGACGGGACTATTTAATGGAAATTCAGCAACCGATTGCTGCTAAAAAAAATCAACAATGTGTTGGGAAAACAGTAGAAGTATTAATTGAACAAGAAAACCCGAAAACCGAAGAATGTATCGGACGTTCAATCAGATTTGCCCCCGAAGTAGATGGAGTTGTTTATGTCAGAGGAAAAGGACAATTGAATTCAATTATGCCCGTCAAAATTACCGATGCTGATGTTTATGATCTTTATGGAAAAGTCATCTAAACCCAACCCCTGAATTCCGTACAAACCGTAGTGGAAACTAACTAAAAACTTATGCTAATATAAGTCACAATAATAAGCAGTTTGAAAAGCCACTATAAAGAAATCTAGCTGCACTTTCTAAACGTTTAATCCATAGTTAACTTACCAACAAAAACGACCTTATGACCATTTCTTTCGAGAACCTAGGACTATCCGAAGCCCGCATTAACCAGTTACAAACCCTCGGATTTGAAAGTCCTACCGAAATTCAAGAAAAAGCAATCCCCTTACTATTAGAAGGGCATGATGTCCTAGGACAATCTCAAACAGGAACAGGAAAAACGGCAGCCTATTCCTTACCAATCCTTGAACAAATTGATACCAAAAATCCTAATGTTCAAGCCTTAATTTTGACCCCAACTAGAGAACTTGCTCAACAAGTTGCAGAAGCGTTAAAAGACTTTTCAACAGAACGTCGCCTCTATATTTTGACGGTTTATGGAGGTCAATCTATCGAACGACAAATCCGTAGTTTAGAACGGGGAGTACAAATTGTTGTCGGAACCCCTGGACGAGTTATCGACTTACTAGAACGGAAAAAATTAGTCATAGATTCTTTACGTTGGGCAGTCCTTGATGAAGCCGATGAAATGTTAAGTATGGGTTTCATTGATGATGTCAAAACTATTCTGAGAAAAACCCCCGAATCCCGAAATACTGCTTGTTTTTCAGCGACGATGCCTAGAGAAATAAGAGACTTAGTTAATCAGTTCCTCAAGTCTCCTGTTACCGTATCCGTCGAACGGACTCAAGCTGCTCCCACACGCATTGATCAGCATCTCTATATGGTTCCGAGAGGATGGTCAAAACGCAAAGCCCTACAACCTATTTTAGAAATTGAAGATCCTGAGTCAGCCATTATCTTTGTTCGTACCAAACAAACTGCCTCGGACTTGACCAGCAAACTTCAAGAAATTGGTCATAGCGTGGATGAATATCATGGGAACCTTTCTCAGTCCCAACGAGAACGATTAGTCCATCGCTTCCGAGACGGGAAAATTAAATTAGTAGTGGCCACTGATATTGCTGCACGGGGCTTAGACGTGGAAAATTTAAGCCACGTTATTAATTACGACCTACCCGATAATAGTGAAACCTATATTCATCGTATTGGTCGTACTGGAAGAGCAGGGAAAACAGGAACTGCTATTTCTTTAGTAGAACCTATTGATCGCCGTATGGTACGACAAATTGAAAAGAGACTGCGACAAAAGCTAGAAACTTGTAAGCTACCTAGTCGTTCTCAGGTTGAGGCGAAACGCCTAGAAAAACTGCAAAATGAAATTAAAGAATCCTTAGCAGGAGAGCGAATGGCCTCGTTTTTACCCTTAGTACGGGAATTAAGCGACGAATACGATCCTCAGGCGATCGCGGCTGCGGCTCTACAAATGATTTATGACCAAGACTGTCCTGACTGGATGAAGAAAGATTGGGAAGTACCCGAATCAACTGTGCCTAAGCCTGTCATTAAGGGTAAGGGTAAATATAATTCTAACAAGCGCAATAATAACTCTAACCGAGGAAATCGTAAAATTGTGAGCCATCAACCAGGTCGTTAGAAACTAAAATAAATTTAATGTTTATAGCTCTTGTCTCATTGACAAGAGCTTTTTTTTATATATTTCAAACAATTTAATTATTTGTTATTTTTATATTAAAGATTTTTAAGAAAAATTGAGTTTTAAAACCTAATGTTTTTATGGCTTTAGAGAAGTTAGAAAAGCTTATTTTTTGAAATAGATAAATTAAATAGACTGGTAATAGAAGGGATTACTTATTGCTTCAAGAAATTATTTGGAAGTTTTTACCATTATGAAAAAATTGATACAGTCCTTGTCAATTGGAACAGCAGGATTGACCATTGCTATGGCTATAGGAAGTAAACCGGCTAATGCTTTAACCTTTGAATTTTCTCAATTAGGATGGTTGCCAGGTGGCGGAGAAGTAACAGGAACATTTACAGGAGAAGATAAAAATGGGGACAATATGATTATATTTGACCCCGATCCTGCCTTTAATGAAGTGTCTGCTTATGAAATGAACTTTTCAGGAAACTCCACTTTCGCTGATTTTACTCATACCTTAGACAATATAGATTTAAACGTGTTTTTCCTTGAGTATGGACTAGGAGATTCTTCTATATTTATTGCTTCTATTGGTGATCGTCTACCTGATAATACTTCTAATAATAATATTGTTAATGGTAGGATTTCCAATTACGATACTGACGGGTTGGATAATATGTCTATCATAACTCAAGATGGTCAACCCAATCCCATTGAAACCAGTGAGGCAGTTGATGTTACCCCTAGAGAGGTTCCTGAACCTACATCCTGGATAGGATTAATACTGGTTGGCTTAAGTGGATATTTTCAGAGAAAGATCAACACAAATCGGAGTTCAGAGTGATTATTTTTACAACGAGATCGTCAGGGTTTAAGACTTGTAGGTTTTCTAAGTTATCTCTCAATTTCCTAATAAGGTTTTTTGATTAAAAAAACAACCCACACTGATTTTCAAAGATTTCCAGTGTGGGTTAATGAACAACCAAATAACTGTTGTTGTTGTTAACTTTAGAAAATTTTGTGAGGACTGAGAAAAACCAATCCAGCAATAATCAATAAAGCGGTGGTTAAGCTATTTTCAGGGACACTCTGTGGATCTTGTTCTACTGGTACAAATTTAGCCTTCTCAGCACTATAACCATTAAATTGAGAACCAGAAGGGGTAATTGAGTCAGACGAGGTAGGTTCACCTAAGTTAAAATTAATGAAATACGTATTATTTGTTAAAGCTTGATTTAATTTTTGCTCATTAGGGAGGTTAGAAACTGGTAAACTAGAGGCAATTACATCAGAATCAAAGTTTTCGCTTTTAATTTCAAATCCGTATTTTCTTGTTTGGGTTGCTCTGGTTCGATTGTAGGCAAAAATATCTAACTGGCCGGTACTAACATTAAAATCGAAGCTATCAAAGTCCGCATTTTTAGCAAAGTTGAGATCATAGCTCATGTCATCATAATTCGTTAGAGAAAAACTGGTTAAGGAGTTAAAACCTTCTAACTTATTATTGGTTACTATGCTATCATCCCAAGTAAATGCGATTCTACCTATTTTATTTCCGTTAGCATTGATTATCTCTCGATTAAGTGATCCTGCTTGAACGGGGTTAAGGGGAGCAAAACTAAAAATTGCACCCATACCAATACTTACACCTAGAAATCCTAGGGAGGTTGATTTCATATTCATATTTGGTTTCTCTTAAATAATTAGTTTAGATTCTATATTTAGAATAATTTTTACCTTACCCTCCCTCAAGGATTAAAATCACAATTGGCCGATGATTTTGATCATCGACAATGGAAAATAAATATGTTAAGAATTCCTATTAATCGAGTTTGAGACGTATTTCAGCCTAATTTTTAATGAATTTTTTTTCAAGGATTAATCTCACTGTCGATGTGTGATTGGTGTTATGGATAAAAACTTGCTTTGTTTGCATAAACCCGTTAAAATAGCGATCAATTTTTGTGAAGGTTATAATATACCCTGCAAAGGAATAGCCTAAAGCAAAGCTACCTAAGGAGGCGCGTCATGCACCAACTCAAGCAATATTGGGTTGCTGAAAGACTTGACAAAGACTTAGGAGATCCGTGGACTCCTGAGAACGTAATGTCGTTTAAGCAGGTCGTTGAGATCGACGAGAAAGAGGAATTTCCTCACTCAGAGATCGAATGGCTTTACAACTGGAAACTGCAACATTACTATGTTCCGGCGGAGTGTGGTGGGGAATTTACCTCGTTTGAGGAATTTTTAGCATTTGTTCGTGTGTTATGTCGTCGAGATCAAACCATAGGGATCGCATTTACCACCCTATTCTGGTCTTTCATCACGTGGATGGCAGGAACCGATGAACAAAAGCAACAGTTAGCCCAATACATCAAGAACGAAAACGGGGCGATGTGTTTAGGCTATTCTGAACGAGAACATGGGAGTGATCTCGTTGGCGGTGATTTAACGGCAAAAAAAGTCCCAGGAGGATACATTCTCAATGGAGAAAAATGGCCCATTAACCGCGCTACTATTTCAGGAATATCTTATATTTTGGCCAAAACTGATCCAGAAGGGGGACCAAAATGCTTAACCCTGTTCATGGTAGATAAATCTCAATTAAACCCTGATCATTATTACAATTTACCAAAAATTTTAACCCACGGTATCCGCGCATCGGATATGAGTGGGATCGGCTTTAAAGATTGTTTTGTTCCTGACTCAATGCGGATTAAAGAGGAAGGAGATGGCTTAGAATTTGCTTTAAAAGGCTTTCAAGTTACCCGTACCTTCTGCGCTGCTTTTTCGTTGGGTGCGGCAGATACTGCTTTAAGAACAACCTTAAATTTTGCCACGAAACGGGTGGTTTATGGGAAGAAGGTCATTGATATTCCCCAACCCCGTAAAGTGCTGGTGGATGCTTTCTTAGATATCTTAATCTGTGATTGCGAAACCATTGGGGCAGCTAGAGGATTTCATATTATCCCCGGACAGTTTAGCGTTTGGTCTGCGGTGACTAAATATTTCGTCACCACCCAAATCGAAACCATGATCAACAGTGTTTATACTGTACTCGGATCACGGTTCTATATGCGCGAAGAACATGACTGGGGTATCTTCCAGAAGGTACTACGGGATAATTCCATCATCAGTATGTTTGATGGCAGTACCGTGGTTAATTTACACGCATTGATGCTTCAGTTTAGACAATTAACCAAACAACGGGCCCGTCGTAAACCAGGAGCGATCGCCGATTTACAAAAACGCTTAGAAGCTATCTTTTCTTTAGAACAACCCTTACCAAGCTTTAAGGGAGAGAAACTCGAATTATTTGGTCGCGGGGCCGATGATCCCTTACAAGGGTTAGAAATCGCTCTACAACAGCTAGAAGCGTTTAAAGAAACCACAGATATAGATGAGGAAGTGTTAGAAAAGCTGATGGTTTTGGGTAATTTAGTCTTAGAGGAATTAAACGCCCACGATGAGTTAATTGCTAACTCAAAGTTTGAATATGGCCATGATCAATCCCCAGAATTGTTTGAAGTTGCCAAAACCTACTGTACCCTTCATGCTGCGGCCTGTTGTTTACAGATGTGGTTATACAATCGAACAATTTTAGGGGACTTTTTTGCTCAAGGAGAATGGTTAGTTTTAAGCTTACACAGACTCTTAAGAACAATTCGACCCTTACCTTATAGCATTTCTGATGTGTATGTGGAAAATACCGCCCAAGAACTGCTAAAACTTTATAAAGAAGATAAACTGTTTTCAATCGTTCCTTTTCAATTAGCTCATTCACCGATAAACGAGGATCGCTCTTATGCAACTTCAAAGCTCCAGCTACAAGCTTGATGACCAAGCAGCAGCAACTATCACCCCAGTCGAAAC
>NZ_PRLH01000153.1 GCF_003013815.1 Cyanothece sp. BG0011
TACCGTTCCCTTCTCCCCTGGCCGGGGCGACGCAACGGACGAGATGACTGATGCCAAATCGTTCGACCCCCTAGAACCCATTCATGACGGCTACCGTAACTGGCTCAAGCAGAACTACGCCGTTAGCCCCGAAGAGCTAATGCTCGATCGCACCCAACTGATGGGGTTGACTGCCCCTGAGATGACGGTGCTGGTTGGCGGTATGCGTGTGCTAGGTAGCAATTATCGCGGCACTAAGCACGGTGTGTTCACTGATCGCGAAGGCGTATTAACTAACGACTTCTTCGTGAACCTGACAGACATGAACTACCTATGGAAACCAGCCGGTAATAACCTGTATGAAATCTGCGATCGCACGACGAATCAGGTCAAGTGGACGGCGACACGGGTGGATCTTGTCTTCGGCTCCAACTCGATCCTGCGTGCCTATGCCGAAGTCTATGCACAGGATGACAACAGAGAGAAGTTTGTACAAGACTTCGTGGCAGCTTGGACGAAAGTGATGAACGCCGATCGCTTTGATCTGGCCTAACCCTCAAGACGCATCCCTACGCACCAGCCCTTTCAATGTGTTGATTTTGTTGCCTTATTTTGGGTGCTGCGGTGATTTTACAGTTCACTCCCATTTCTTCTGCGAGGAGCAAGGACATGGTTGTTTTTCCTAATCCTGGTGGGCCGTAGAGGAGCAAGTGGTCGAGGGGGTCTTGTCTGCCAAGAGCTGCTTTGATGCCTATTTTCAAGACAGATTTCAGGGATTCCTGGCCAATATAATCCTCTAAGCGATGAGGGCGTATATTCTGACCATTGCTATCATCGGAGTCTTTGCTGGTGGGATCTAACAATCTTTCTTGGTGTTCGGGGGATGACTCAACGGTTTGTGCTGGTTGCTGAGGATTCCTAGAACGAGTCGTTGTCTTAGGCGATTGGGTATTTTTCTTACCTGTAGTCCCTCGTTTGATGGCCATTCCCCGTAACCTCTTGGCAACATTTCTCTTATTTTGCCACTGTTGGGGGATTCAACCCCTTTATCCTTGATTTTTCTTTATGAATCACTACGGTTGATTTAATGGCGATCGCACTGTAACTTAGCCATTTTGCTCTAACCATTGTCTTAAGTCAGCTTCACTGCCAAAGTTTAAGAAGGCTTTTGCTAGATTCTCTAACTGCTCAGTGGACAATCCTTGTATTTGCTCTTGATAGGCCGATGATAGCTCTGGGAAACGAGTGTTAAGAAGCAGCAAGACTAATTTAGCTTCTCCTTCTGTAAAAGCTTCTTGATAAACCTTAGTTTTCTTTAAATCAGCTAATTCAAACATGGCTTCGATTTCCTCTCTGCTTTTTTGGGGGAATTTATATACAATGATACTTTCAATTAAATCAATTAACTGTCGTTTAGTGCCTTCATCTATAAGTTGATTTTGAGCTTTTTCAATTAACTTCTTAGCTTTAGAAACCGACTTTTCCTCTGATTCTACCACAAGATTAATCATGCCAATTCCCAAAGAGTTTTTAGTGGATTCTCCTAACTCATCTAAATAAACTCTTGTTATATTTGGTAACTTGAGAAATCCTCCAAAGTGGATGGTTTGTTCTCTCTCAATTTTACGGCTAGGATAAATTACAACCATCTGCCAAGGATGGGGAGGTTTATATTGTCTCAGAAACAGAAAAAACTCTGAGAATAAACGATAATATAAATTCCCATCGGCTTGAAACTGAACCTCTACCAAATAGAGGGGAAGGTTAGAATTTTCGTCAGTAGGAAGAAACAAGCCATCAAGTCGAAAAGACAGTTGTTTAACTTCAACAGAAGAAAATTTGTAGTTATTTTCTTGGGCTGACGATTCTCCAATTAAGTCGAAGAAGCTTTGGGGATAGTCAAGAAAGATTCGATAAAATATACTATCTGTTTTCACAATTAATTAAAGCACTATTAGAACATTGATGGCTTTTATTCTCCCTTTATTGTATCAAAATCACTCTTTTTATTCAAGGGAGAATGCCTAATTAAGCATGATATTATTAGTATTTTTGTTGGGGATAAAATTGGGTTAAATTGAGGGTTAATTCTTACTTAAAATTGTGATTAAATTACTTACTTTTCTCTGTTGGCTGATATTGGCCTCTGGTCAAATTTTGGCTAATTAAGCAGCACACAGCAAAGAGGCTCTCTTTCGAGATCACCCCCTTGACCCCCAGTTAGTGCTGAAGTATAATAAAACATATCAGCACTAACTTACACCAATGTCTCAAACTGCCATCAAAGCCCGTATCCATCAACTCAAAGCACAAGGAAAAGTAGCACCACCTAACACCTGGATTGGAACCACGAGCATCACCAAGAAAAATGGTAAACGCTACACTTATTACAGGCTAATGAAAGCTTATTACCCTCCTGCTACTAAAGATAATCCCAATCCGACCCGTAAGACGAAAATGGTGCAGTATTTGGGGAGTAAAGAGAGTACAGCCTATCAGGAGATGAAAGAGGCTATTAAGCGTCGTAATGAGATTCAGGAATTGGAAAGGAAGCTGTATAAACTAGAAAAACAAGTTAGTGTCGCATCAACTCAAAAAGGACAACGGAATAAACAAGCTACACTAACTACGTTGGTGACAGAGTTGGTGGCGCAGGTACAAGGGTTGGTCGAGGAAATTACGTGGATAAAAAGGCAGTTTATGGGACAATTGTAGGATAATAGGTTGTATGGTGATAGTTAGGGTTTGCTGAAAAGGGAAAAACCCCAGATTAGAATTGAAGTGATCAGTCTGAATATTTAACGATGACACTGACCAACCTTTTTTTATTTCTCTTGGTTGTTTTAGCTGCCCTTGGTTTTATCTTTTTGTCTATGTTCTTTACTGCAACTTATTAAACTAAATTACTCAGTTTTATCTTCGATTCACCCACTTTGGCTATAACCAGACCAAAAATGTATTCTCGACTACTGTAATCAAAAAGTTGTTGCCATATTGTGTATGAGAACAAGTCGATAGTGTGAGGAAAAGCCGTGATTAACAACGATCCCAACACAATAAAGCAACTGTGGTCTAATATTGAACAAATCCAAGCTCATCGCATTTTAAGTTTAAATAATGCTGAATTAATTGATAAATTACTATCTCAATTTCAAGACCATAAAGACCTTAGCTTTGAAGAAATCAAGGGTTTAACCCACTACATTGAACAGCGCATTGCCTTGATCCGAGATTTAGCTGAGTGTCGCTTAGAGGAACAATTTGCCTAATACTTTCCCATAAACGTGATAGTTTTTAAAATCTAATAAAGGGGATAGTCCCACTCCTTTGTCTAGGATTGTTTGTGTTCCCATAAAGCCAATTGTTGTCTGAGGTACTAGGAAGAATATTCTGATTGATCTGCGTTGACTCTGCTTGCAAAGGATATTCATAATAATTTTCCCTTTCCCCTTCTACCTCCCAAGGGTTGAGGTTCTCAGAGATACCTGCTCCAATGCCACCCTGTTGCAATGGCTCAAAATCCGTTTCCTCATTGGGGACTGAAGATTGTCCCGTCTCTTTTGCTATGGATAATGGAGTCATAGCCAAAATACCTATCGCCATTAGACCCATACCTACTGACAAATTTTTCCACATTCTCATCACCACAATAAATTCCTCACTTTTTTCGATCTTAGCTGGCACTTGCTATTATGGCGACCCAATCTTTCCTAATTTTGCCAAAAAGCACCTGGGAGTCTTGCCATGTTTCGACCCCAAGTGCTTTCTATGCGAACTCTCTCACACCACGAGTAACTGAATTGTTATCAGTCCCAAGTTAATCCTAGCACCACCCAAGTTTAAGGATAAATTGCTATGACAGTTCAAGGATTGTCCTAAGCTATTGGCCTTGCAGGACGGGGAAAAAATTGTAATTGCTCACCGCAATAAAGAATCGCTCTTGACAACATAGAGGTAAAATCGAGGATTTTTATGTATATTGGGGGTTATGATAACCAATGATGCCATTGATACAGAGCTAGTCAGAGCCGTCGCTGAGGAACAGTTAGCGACCAATGTGTTCATGGTTGAGTGGCTAGTCAAGGTGCAACAACAGTTATCCCTTCAACAACGACTGATTGAGAACAAAGACCAACAAATCTCTGCACAACAACAAGAGATTGAAAAATTGAAAGAAGAGAGAGATAAGCTCAAAAACCGTGACTCGAAAAACAGTTCAGTCCCCCCATCTTCAGACCAACTGAAAAAGCCTTCTGACAAAAAGAAACGGAAAAAAGGATTTAAACGAGGACCAAAATATAACCACCCAGGCAACACCCGTAATGGTTTTGGGCAGCCCGATAAGATAGTTCCTTTAGAGCTAGAAAACTGTCCAGTTTGTGGGGGTTCAGTAGAACGAGATGAAGTCGCCCCTGAAAAAGTGCAACAAGTGGCAGAAGTAGTAGAGCAACCCATAGAAATCAGGGAATATCGTCGCGGATTCTATCAATGTCCTATTTGTGGATGGTCAGGTTACAGTCCTCTCCCATTGGGGGTTAAAGAGGGATTTAGTTATGGGGCGCGCTTAAGTAGCATTGTGGGATGGCTTGGTTATGGGGGCAATCTCACATGGCGCAAACAAGAACATTTTGTCGAGTATGTCTTTGGCATTCCCATTTCTCAAGGTAGCCTCGCCAAAATGCACAAATGGTTTCAAGAAAGTTTAGAACCCTTGACCCAACAGTGGTTGAAGTACATACAGATGCCTCCGAATCCGATGTGTTGATGAAACCACCTACTGTATTGATGGCATCAAATACTGGGTTTGGGTGGCCACATCCACTGAGGTCTGTGTGTTGATGTTAGCCCCCACCAGAAGCTCGGCCGAAGTTGAGAAATTGTTAGGCACAGATTTTGAGGGCATCCTCACCAGTGATTGCTATAGTGCTTACTTTAGACAAAGTGCTTACGCTAAACAAAAATGCTTGGCGCACCTTGAAAGAGAGTTAGAATCCCTTAAAACCAGTCGTTTTCCAGCCAATCGACAATTTGCTGCCGATGTGCAGCAAGTTTTAGCCACAGCCCGTATTTATCATCGTCAGTATCATGCTCAAATTTTAGCCTTTGAGGAGTTAGGCTCCAAAAGAACTGAAGTCGAGAACTTGCTGCAAGAGATTTTCAAAGCGACTCCCAAAAAAGGATGGCCTTATGATGCACAACGATTGATTAACCGTCTCAAACGACATTGGGAAGAGTGGTTCACTTTTTTGACTCATCCTGAAGTTAAACCTGATAATAATGATGCCGAGAGAGCCTTGCGTCCCATTGTCATTCACCGCAAAGTCAGTGGTGGAGCAAGAAGTGACTGGGGAGCCGAGTTAGTCACTCAAATGTTCAGTTTTTTGGAGACAATGAGATTACAGGGTCACAATGCCATTGTCCAATTGTGCGAGTTATTATCCTTAGCTGGTCGTAGTCCGCCTGGATTAGAAATGTTTTAAGCGCAAGGCGGTGGAGGGGATTTGACTGTCTCCTCTCCTACTGAAGAGATGGAGTTTAGTTCTCTGGTTGCTATAGAGAACTAAACAAAATTTATTCATTTTTTCATTCTAGTAGCGGTTTTTTATTTCCTCAATTGATGTAGCTTGTCGTGCTTTTCAATAATGCTTTCTTGTTGCGGTGAGCAGTTACAAGTTTAGCTACAGTTGTCGCTTCTATTTTTATTCCTTGACTACGGGCAATTTGGGTTAAATTCTTAGCTGCTTTATTAGTAGGAGCAGCCACTGCATATTTATAGTCTTCTTGTTTCAACCATTCAATTACTTTAGCCATTAAAAAGCTTTTTCCTGTACCAGCATATCCACTTAATCTAAAGTATTGATCCGAACTATTCTCAATAAAATTGATCATCTCTTCATAGGCTGTTTGTTGTTGTCTCGTTAGTCCAGTCCCTTGAATTTCTTTTTCTTCTATTTTTAACTGAGTTCTTGATACCCAGTCCACTATATTTTTTCTTAATTCTAAGAAGACGATTTTTGGCTCTATTTTATCAACTGCATCTTGATAAAATTCGATAACGGCTGTTATTATTTCCCCTAATTCGTCAGGGACAATTACTGATTGACTCATAATTTTTTCAGAACTTTTTATTAATTATATAATATCTTACCAAGATTTTAAAGCCTCTCCTATTGATTTTAAGTTTTAGATTGCTTC
The DNA here is from genome assembly GCF_003013815.1 of Cyanothece sp. BG0011. GTDB lineage: Bacteria > Cyanobacteriota > Cyanobacteriia > Cyanobacteriales > Microcystaceae > Crocosphaera. The sequence continues at coordinate 6,175 of NZ_PRLH01000153.1, forward strand.
GCCAAATGGTAATGTTAATATTAATAAAACTTCTGGACTTAAAGGCTCCCAATTAATAGGGTTTCCTTGATACTTTAGCCTCGGAAAATCTTTAACGTTAAATACCCCATGAGGAATATTGCTATCTTTTCCGAACCACATTCTTAATCGATAATCAATACAATAATTATTCGCTAAATTAATCCAAAAATGAGGTTCTATTTTTCTATTTTCATAGATTATACTTCCTAACATTAGCTGATGTTTAATTCCCTCCTTCGTTAAAATTGTACTACAAATTCTCGTCATCCCATCACATTCGGTCGGACTTGAATCATAAACATCTAGTCGTTTTCTAATTTCTTCAATCATCACTTTTTTCTTGAATTAGTACCACCTATTTCTAATTAATTTAACACCGTTATTCCCTCCATCACTGATATTGGATAAGTTATTCCCTGCTTATCTTTTAACCAATGATCGCCATTTTCTAAGACCACTTTCCCCATTACCTTCATGGTTCCGGTTACGGGATGGGGGATCAATCCTTCTAGTAGCTGGCCCACTTCATACTGGGGGATGGGTTGACTTTCTTGTTGATCCCCATGGTCATTAATCTGCTCTTGTGATGGGCTATCATGGCAGGGTTTTGTCTCTACGATCCTTACGGGAGTTGACTGTGATGGCTGTGATGACCTTGAGGGGGTTTTCGCTACGACTACATTTTCCTCAACCTCCACCTTGATACTTTCCCTTTCCAAACTTAAAGGTTGATCAATAACAAAATCATTTTTCTGCTGATCCTTTAAAGTGCCTACACAGCCATCACAATCTTCTCCTGTATGGGTTTCAAGGATTACATAGGGCTTATTAGCCATTACATCATCAGTCACGGCGGTGGATTTTTGAGCTTCACTCAAGGTTAATCGTTTCACCCATAGTCCTTCGATGAATGGGGCTTCGTCATCCAAATGGTCACGGATTTTTAACCCTTGGATAAACACCCCATTTCGGTTCCGGTCTTTCACTACATCGTTTAAGTTGAGTTGGTGGTTACATAAATCTAGTAACAGGGTTGAAAACCGGTTAAGACTAATGGGATTAACTTTGATTCCTTCACAGAATGCACAATAGTTTGGGTATAGCCATTTTGATGCTCCTCTATACACCTCATCGCTTTCTGTGGATTTAATGGCCTTTCCTACATGGGTATAACTTTGGGGGTCGTAGATGATATTCTCATTTAACCACGCTGCAATAGGGTTGTTTTCTACCATTGACTCTATCCGTTCGAAGGTGAGCTTTACACACCTAGAATGGGCATTTTTGATGCACTCAGAGGCTTTTTCACTCTCCATCTCCAATACCCAATTGAGAAACCCAGGAATATATGGCACAAATTCCCCTGATATATTCCCTCGGTTATCATGCTTAATCAGGTTCCGTTGATTCTCTTCACTAATTTTTCGTCTCATACCTACGGTAATGCGCCGGCGTTGTAATCCACTGGTATAGTCAGAGGTTTTGATATGCTCGTTACCGGCGATAATCACCAAACAGTCGGGTTTAAATCCCCCCGTCGCTTGCTGCATTTTCTTTTCGTAAGGTAAGCTGTCCTCTCCTGTTAAGGCTTTGAGGGTGGTGACATCCCCTGTATATCTTTCGGCATCGGTGACTAGGACGAGTCTTTTATCCTTGATGTTAGCTGTCTCGAATTTCGAGGTTTCTAACCGCTTTAATGTTGTTACATGGCAATTAGAGAATCCTACTAAGGCGATCGCTAATCTGATTAGGGTTGATTTGCCAGTTCCTCCGGGGCCAATTAACTCTAAAAATTTCTGCCAATCGGCACGGCCTGTTACCACCCCATGAAGATAAGCCCTCACTAATTCTACTAAGGACTCATCCCCCTGCATCATTTCCAATAACCACTGTTTGATGGGTTCCCCTGTGGCCAAGGGGTTGTAATCGTAGGGTAAGCACCAAGTAAAGTAATTGGTGGGACTATGGGGCCATAAGTCTCTTGTCTCTATGTCGAGTACCCCATTCCGGAAGGGGATTAATCCTTTATGGGCATTACAAGCCATTTCTTTAACCAATAAAATTCTAGAGAGTTTTTTTCCTAGTTTTTCGACAAAGTTAATGGTAATTTCCCGATAAGTCGGTTTTTGTGCCTTTAATTGCTCAATAATATCTTTTTTCTCGTCTCTACTTCGATTACTTTCTTTGACACTCTTAATGGCTTGGGCGATTTGACCATTAATTTGCTCAAATTTCTGCTTTAATTCTCTTAGTTCTAAGATTATCCTCCTTTCTAGTTGGATTTTACTGATTTTTCCCCATATTCCTTCTTTTTCGGCACTGTATAAATGCCATTCCCCTGTGGCATCTTCAAAAATCAGCCTATCTTTGTACAACTCCTCAAAATAAAGGGTTAATCCCTCTTCACTCCATTTTGGTAGGTCATGCTCCAGTTTTGTAATCTTGATTGGGGCCGGTTCGTTACTCCGGTTTTCCCATACCTCACTGAACCATTGGGACCCGTTGGCAACAATGGCATCATCGATCCCTTTCTCCAGTGTCTCCCAACTTAGAAATAAAACTTTACAACACGCTTCTCGGAAACACGACGCTAATCTTTCCCTGGCTGCTATGACACTAGCCTGGGTTTTTAATTTCTCATCTTGGTCAAATACGATGACAACCTCGCGGCCCGGTTGTGCTAAGTATTGAAGCTGTGGCAATAACGTGGGGTTTCCGTCCTCATCTTTGGGTGAACCGTTCCATATTCCAGGGATACTAATGGCCGCTATTCCTTGGGATAACAATGCCCCGGCTTTTTTCGTGCCTTCGACAACTGCGATCGCCACATCTGGATTCTTCTTCACCCATTTCCAGAATAACTGGTCTTTTTGCCGTAAGAATTCTTTATAAGTGATGCCCTCGGTCATTATCCATTGCTCACGGATACGCTCTCGATATTTCTTCAATAGACCTGCTTTTTTGGCTACTTTTAACCCGATTCGATGGGAAACTTTTAGGCAAATAGCCTGAACCGGTTCAAAGGGTGGGACTTCATATTTTCTCACTTTGCCGTCTGGGGTGATTTTTGGTTTATTCGGTTTGAGTTGGCCCCAGAGAATGTCTTCTCCTGTTTCCGGGTCAATGGCGTTGACTCCCCATCCTCCGTCTTCTAGGTGCTGATTGGCTTTCAAGGTTCTGTTGTTGATTCGTCCATCATTCCGACGGGGTACGTTTTCCGAGTATAGGAGGAAGTCATAAGTGGCCGGTCCGGTAAGCGATCGCACATTGAGATAGACAATTTCGGGGTCGACTCCGGAACCTATGACCCATTCGTTATGGTGTTGTTCATTGATGTTATTCATGATTACTCCAGTGTTTGTAATGTGCTGGAGATGCCCTATAGTATTGGCTTACTACTTGGATTTTTCAAGCTGTAAGAACTAAGATAAAAAAAATACATAATGTGTAGCTGGTGCAATGTTCGTCACCAGTTCTTGTTCTGTCAGCTAAAAATAGCAGCAGTCATAAGGACAGAGCATCACCAGTCTTTCCTATTTCGACTCAATTAAATAAACACTTAACTCTATGCTTTTTGTCATAAGCATAGTTATTTTTGAATGCTTATCAGATACTTTGTCCCCTTGGGGGTTAAAAGGCTCTAAATTCGGGTGCATTGTTCTACTCCTTTATGGTGGTTTAACAGCCCAAAAGGATGAGTAAATACAAGATAAAAAAGTCTATTTAACCAGAGTTAAGATTTATTACTATTATCTCTGTTATTTAGTCACGATAAAGAATTTTTGACACAAGGGTTGTATATACCGCAAAGATTCTTTATGATAGAGTCATTACGGCTATTGTCGTGTCTAAAAATTCAATCTCTTTCTTATCTCATAACTTTCTCCTTTGGGTTAGTGCAGAGATTTTCCAGAAAGAACCTTCGTGAAGAAACGTCGAGAACCATTCCCCAATGACACATCGGCGTTTCAGGCTTTTTAGAAGATTCTTTGCTTGAATAATATCCGCTATACATTAATTATCCTGCTGAGAATAATACTTCAAATATATATCAAATCCTTACTGCAAACAAGCCAAAGCGCAAAGATGGGGAATTTCTCAGTTTAGAGATCATTAGCATTCAAATTAGTAAAGAAGACTCAACCCCGACACATTTCACTTGGTAGGAGAGTCTTCTTCTTCTGTGTACCGAAGTAAATCTCCAGGTTGACATTGAAGAACACGGCAAAACTTTTCAAGAGTTCTTCGATCTAACCTGGGAGGCATTTCGTAGGTATTAACCAACTTATTCACTGTTACTCGATGCAAACCAGTAGCTTGTGCAAGCTCCCGATAAGACATTTCTCTGTCAGCCATCACGGCCTTCAGTCGCCACTTGATCGGCATTATTATTTGATTCCAGTTATCCATTAGCCTTAATACCTTATCGTGTATTGTTAGTCGCTGCATTAGACTTATTGACTACTATAGTAACGTATTAAAATTATATAGTAAATATTTCCCTTGACAATAGTAGTCGAAACGGCTACTATTGTAATGGATAAAAATTGTTCTCTGGATAATTAGATCCTGCCTACTAAACAGAACAATTGAACTATCTAACAAAAAAAGAGAACATTCCATGAAATATCCACATGAAATGTCCTCTCAAACAACATTTTTCTATTTCTATTATGTTACAAAACCAAGATTTCCAGCCCACCCAAGGGTTGCAACCCAGAAATGTTGAATGTCTTTAGAAAACTTTACATATCAAATTAGACTAACCCTATGGTGCTTAAATTTCACCTTAACCAAATCAGTTTTCTGAACCAATGTACATAGCTAATTTCCTGACACATATAAGCTTGAAGATAACGGAGTTTATCTAATATCGTTTTTCCAAATTCTAATGGTATTTCTATTAACTGTAGAATTAAATAAGCAATTAAGCAACTATAGATTTGGATTCTAATTCCATTCTCATTCTTCGTCATTAGTCTGTCTAATTTTAAGTGCATCTTTAAAAATTTCCAAAGTAATTCTATCTGCCATCTTTGTACATAAATCTCTGCTATTTCCTCATTGCTTACTCCTTCTTCTCCATCAAAGGGTAAATTAGTTGCTAATCTAAATTCAGTCCTGTCTTCTAAGTCACAAAATGCGACTACTCTAATTTCTACTTCTCTTTCATCTTTTCCTACTTTAGAATTACCATCATCTAGCCTTTCTAAAGTAACATTATTTTTAATTCTCAAGACAAATGCTTTGTTTTGTTGTTCTTTCAACTCCCTGATTCTTTCACAAGAAGCGAACCCTCTATCCATTATGCCTACTCCATTTTCTGGAATTGCATTTACTGTTTGATGTCCATATTTATAGTCATGTCCTTGCCCAAAATGAATAACTATTCCTCCTGTTTCTGATGTCCAGTTGTCTAATCCACAAAATAGTTTAACTTGATGATATCCTTGACTGCATAAAAGTTTACTTGTTAGACTAAGTATAGTAGAATCAATAGGAAAATAAGAACGAGCTTTTCTTTCTCCTTTTCGTTGACGAAGCTTTCTTTTTAATTGATTAATGATGTCAAGAAAAACTTGAGTGTCTCTTTTCTTGCTTGCCTTAGAAAAATTAGATATTTTTAGGTCTATTCCTTGAGTATTTAATCTTTTAAATAAATCCTGCATACTCACAACACTTTTATCCATTACATACTCCAACCAGCAGGAGACAAATGAAAATGTACTGAGAACCGAATAATCATTTCTAGGTAAAGGTTTTAAGATAGTTTTAATGACTTTAGGAAAACTTTGTAAAATCAAATTATTTATTTTGCTTTTCTATGTTTTTTCTTATTCTAGCATTTTAAACGGATTTTCTCCAGGCTTTTTTCTAACATTCAACATTTCTGGCATTGATCTAATAAAGAACCCTTGGCATAGTTTACCATTTGGTCAGGCGATCGCTGTCTGCGATCTAACCGATTGTATTGAGATGACCAAAGATTTTATCAATGAACAATTAGAAGCCGAACTACTGTGTGGACATTGGGAACCTGGACGGTTTGCTTGGAAACTAGATAATATTAATCCATTATCTAATCCTATTCCCATTAAGGGACAACAGGGTTTATGGGATATTAACCTTCCTTTTATCTCTTAATTTCTAATACTTCTGATACTAACTTCATGGAAATCCATCCTTATCCTTTATGTTGGCCTCCTACTAAAAATAGAACCTCAGTAAATAGAAGAAAAAAAGCACAATTTAAAGTTACGTTTGCTCAAGCGAGAGATGACTTGTTAAAAGAACTTTCTCGATTTAAGGCTACTAATGTAATTATTTCTTCTAATGTTCCCCTTCGACAAGATGGACTCCCATTAGCTACTTTTTCTGAACCCTCAGATCCAGGAGTTATTGTCAGTTTTAAAGCTTTTAAAAAAGATTATATTTTCAGTTGTGATCATTGGCTCAAAGTTAAAGATAATCTCAGAGCGATCGGTAAACATATCGAAGCTTTACGAGGAATAGAACGATGGGGTGTCAGTTCAATTGAGGAGATTTTTGAGCCTTTTCTACTTCCGACTTCTTCTCCTACCTACCACTCCAATCCGGAACCTTTTTGGTGGGAAATTCTTGAGGTTTCTCCTGATGCTACTATAGAAGAAATTAAGACCGCTTATCGAAATCTCTCTCGAAAATATCATCCTGATACGGGTGGCGATCGCTTTCAATGGGATCGACTTCAATTAGCTTATCAAAATGCTCTAAGTATCAAAACCTAATTTAGAAAATAAGTTCTAACCCCATTAAACTAAGTATTCACTATAGTCTTTTTATCAGGAAGAGGAAGACCTGGAATACTAATTTTTTCTAATCCAATAAGTTCTAAATCATTTTTAGGTTTTTCTATTCTTGATACTCTACCAATAATTTGAACATATTTGATTTTTGGATTAGATTTTGAATGCTTTTCCATATTTTTTAAAAGAATTACTTTTCATTGTTTTCCTGATTAAATTGTAGTTCATATTTCGATTCGCGATCGCTTCTGACTCGCGCGATCGCCCCCTTGACCTTTTAATTAGTGCCGAGGCATAATAAAACATATCAGCACTAACTTACACCAATGTCCCAAGCCGCCATCAAAGCCCGTATCGCCCAACTGCGTCAAGGAAAAGTAGCACCCCCTAACACCTGGATTGGCACTACCAGCATTACCAAGAAAAACGGTAAACGCTACACTTATTACAGGCTTCTGAAAGCTGTTTATACTCCTGCTACCAAAGATAACCCTAATCCTGAGCGAAAAACCAAAATGGTGCAGTATTTGGGGACTAAAGATAGTACCAGCGTATCAGGAGATGAAAGAGGCTATTAAGCGTCGTAACGAAATTCAGAGGCTAGAGAAGAAGCTGTACAGCCTAGAGCAAGAAGTTAGTGTCGCATCAACTCAAAAAGGACAACGGAATAAACAAGCTACACTAACTACGTTGGTGACAGAGTTGGTGGCGCAGGTGCAAGGGTTAGTAGAGGAAATGGCGATGATGAAAAGACAGTTATCAACTGTTGTGTTAAGGAGTGATGGATTTTCATAAATGCCCAAACTAATGTAGGATAATATGTTCTAGTAAAACACCATTATGTCTCAGTATCCATAAATAATCTTGGTTACAATTGATAAAATTCATAGACCTCTTTCGCTGCACGATGTAATAGAGAATGTCGCTCAACCAATGATTTTAGGTCTTTACTATAACCTCCCCCAATGACACTAGCAACAGGATATCCTTGGGCAATACAACTACTTAAAATCAGCATTTCTCGCCGATAAATTCCTGTGTCCGTTAAACTTAATTTACCGAAATGATCCTGAGCATGAACATCAACCCCTGCATCATATAAAATTAAATCTGGTTTAATTTGTGATAATAAGTCATGAAGATGTTCAGACAATATCTGTAAATAACCATCATCATCTAATCCTTGTGGTAGAGAAACATCTAAATCACTTTTCTGCTTTTCTCTGGGGAAATTGGACTCACAGTGCATCGAAAAGGTAAACACTGTGGGATCATTTTGGAATATCTTAGCCGTTCCATCTCCTTGATGAACATCGAGATCAAGAATTAATACTGTTTTGACTAATTTTAATTTTTGTAGAACACGAGTAGTAATAGCTAAATCATTAAAGATACAAAACCCTGAACCATAAGACCGAAAAGCATGATGTGTTCCCCCTGCTGTGTTACAAGCTAAGCCAAATTTTAAAGCTAATTTAGCAGTTAAAATAGTTCCTCCAACTGCAATACAAGTCCGTTTTGCTAAAGCTTCGCTCCAAGGAAGACCAATACGTCGTTGTTCTTTCTCCTTTAGAGTTCCTTGACAATAAGCGGTAATATAATTGTTAGAATGGACTAATTCTAATAATGATTCTTCAGGAAATTCTGGAAAATAAATATCATTAGATTTAGCAATTTTTTTTCTTACCAATAATTCGTAAAGTAAGGTAAATTTACTCATTGGGAATCGATGTTCGTCAGGGAGAGGAGCAACATATTGAGGATGATAAACAATGGGTAAATTCATTATTAATCTTCTTGTGTAACTAGAAGGAACTGGTTAAACCCGTCTGAAAAGTATGGAGTCGAAAAAACACACCTCCAACTGCCACTAACTGGTGATAATTGCCTATTTCTACGATCTTACCTTTTTCTAAGACAATGATCTGATCGGCTTGGCGAATAGTTGATAAACGATGAGCCACAACAAATGTCGTTCTTTGATACATTAAACGACTTAAGGCATCTTGAATTAAATATTCAGATTCTGAATCAAGGGATGATGTCGCTTCATCAAGAATAAGAATACGAGGTTGACGTAATAAAGCACGAGCAATGGCTAATCGCTGTCGCTGTCCTCCAGACAGTTTTACCCCATTTTCTCCGATGAGTGTTTCAATTCCTTGAGGTAAACGTTCAATAAATTCTAGGGCATGAGCATCGATAATAGCTTGCCATAAGTCAGCGTGACTCACTCTTTTAGTTCCGTATAGTATATTTTCTCGAACTGTGCCTTGAAATAAAACAGTTTCTTGAGAAACGATAGAGATAAAACGGCGATAGCTACGTAAATCAATCCTAGACAAATCCTTGTTGTCTAATAAAATACGACCACAATTAGGCTCCATAAATCCAATGATTAAATTGAGTAATGTAGATTTTCCGGCGCCTGATGAACCAGCTAAAGCAATAGTTTCTCCTGGTTCTACCTCTAAACAAAAATCGGTTAAGGCTGGTTGATTAGCCTCCGGATAGGTAAAACCGACTCCTTGAAAAGAAAACTTCCCCTCGATATTTTTGATTTCTAATTTATAATCATTGTTTTCAACTTCAGAACATTCTAAAATTTCCCCCACTGAATGTATTGCCTCAAACCCCTTACTCATTTGAGGCAATACATTCAAAATTTGAACCACCGAATTAGTCAAAGAATCAAAATAACCTGTCAGCAGAATAACACTACCAACGGTAATACCTCCAATCCCCTGATAGGCACAAAACGCGGCGACGACAAGACATAAACAGCCGAATAGTCTTAGGATTACCCAAGCTGAAGCATTGGCAATGGCGTTGATAGAATCTACTTTGAGTGAGGCATTTTGTAGTCTGGTTAATTCCTCTTGAGTGCGTTCTATTTCTATGGGTTCTGCTCCATGAGCGCGAGTTAATGGGATTAACTTGAGCATCTCTACTAAATAAGCTGAAAGAGATTCTCCTTGTTCTCTAAGTTTTTGATTTCTTTTTCGTAAAGGCTTTTTCAGAAAACGAATCAAACAGACTGCTATAGGGACTGTTGCCCCAAAAAACCAGAGAAACACTGGCGCACGGACTGCCGTGACCCACACAGCTATTATAATCGTTAATATTGTTGAGGGTAATAATTGAAATAATTGACGAGTTAATGTTTCGATGGCTTCTACATCTTTGAGTAACTTCGCTTGTAAAGCCCCTGTACTATTGCGATGATAGAAACTGATCGACAGTTCTTGTAATCGTTGAGCTAAAGCATTACGTAAATTCCATTCCATCTTGCGCGTCGCTACACTCATTAAGCGAATATGCCAGTAATGAGTGGGAATGTTTTGAACAATGGTTAAACCCAATAACCCTCCATTGAGCCACAGTTCTTCGATTGAATGAGTTGAAGGACTAGAAATAATATCAATCACATTGGCTATTATTAAAGGTCTGAGCCATTCAGGACTATGTTTCACCAAATATAACAGTAATGATAATCCTAAATTTCTCCAGTCTTGCTTATACAGATAAAACAGGGTTTTCAGGGGACGTTTACTTTGATAGTACCTCAAGTCTGTTAATTGCATTAAAATCTTAATTGAAACAACTTCCTCTTTTTCTTTCCCTTATTTTAATGAGTTTAAATTTAGATCATTCCTTTCCTCCTTACAGGGATATCTCCAGAGCGATCTCCTACAGACTCCTGGTCATGGAGTTTCTTGGATGCACATAAGATTTGATGAATTTTTAAAATATGCTGCTTTTCCTCCCTATGGAAATATGAATCAAATGAGTCTCAATCAATGGTATGAAACAATTTATATCCTGATGATGAAAAACCCGGCCATAGGGTGGAGTAAAATAAAGAGTGCGTTCGGTTTTTATTAGTTCTTGATTATTGTTCTCTATTTTAAAAAGAGAACTCGTGCCAAACCCCATCAGATAAGGATTTCAGGCATCGCTTCTCATATCAACTTTTCTTGGTGCAAGATGTGAGTTTTACTAAAATTTTTCTCAGAATCTTGACAAAAATCTCCCAAAATAGGGAGATTTTACTTTATTTCAAGAATTTTGAGCTAAGCAAAAAAGTGTGGGATCGCTGATCCGTGCACCGTTAAATGTCCCTCAGTTATATTTGCATTCCCCTTGACATTGAATGGTGATCGGCTTCATTGTACCTTGCTGAAATGCAACTAATTCGGGTCTAGCTTGTTTATCCCAAGCAGGTGCTAGTATAAGCCAAGGGTAGTCGGAGTTTTCTATGCCACGAACATCCATAGGACTCGGATAGGGCTTACCATTTGGATGACTATGATAGATTCCGATAATATCCCAATTACACTTTTTGCTTATATACTTGGCTTGACGATAGGTATGTAGCGGTAGCATAAAGCTATTTTTCTGTTGATGCACATTATGAACAGGGACAAGCTGTTGCGCATGAGCAATATATTTTTGATAGCTACCCAGAATCAGACCGCAACACTCACTACCAACTAAAGAGGTTTTCTGAAAACAGAACCTCAAGTCGTTAACAATGTGTTCAGGAAGCCACAACAAATCATAAAAAATCATCTTTCAAATTCTCTTAAAAGCCTCCACAGCAAGCTCAGCAACTATGGCACATCCACCATAGGCACAAGACAAAAAAAACAGACCAGTGGCTGCTGTCGCCAGACCAAGAGTTAATGTCCATAAACCGTAGCGACACAGATCGTCATTACCGGTGGTATTACAGGCTATCAGTAAAGCTGCACCGACGAGTGCTGCCGCAATACCAACGCCAACAATAATTAATCCAGTGATCGCTAATGCACTTAATCCCCCATCATTTCCTTGATAGACTGGCAAACCGACATCTTCTAGCTCACGAACACGCTCATGCAATACATGAGATGGAATCAACCCTAGGTCAACCAGGATATCATCAATGGTTATAGTGTCTGGCTTTTGAGTCTCTTGAGAGATGACAAAGGCGTTGATTATCTCTCCTTGAAGAAAAGCATTTAATATCTCGTCAACATCATCTCGATGTATTAATTGATTAAGTGATATTTTCTGTTGATTCTTATCAGGTAATTGAACAAAAAATTCCTCATTTTGATCTTTCTGAATATTAAAATGCAACTTCTCATCTTGAACATCAAGGAAGCTTTGAATTTGACTATTCTTTATCTTCTGAAATAACTGTTGAAGATTTTCAGAACTGACCAGTTGATTCACTTGCCCTAAGATGGGCTGTTGCTCAAAAGTCTCTTGCATCAATTCCAAGAACTGAACCGAGCCAGTTTGCCGTAGTCCGTCTCGTAATTGCTCAAATCCTATTTCAAGACTGTTTGAGTGCCTCATTGCCTTGAGAATAGGGACAGCACTTTGGCTAAGCGTTCTTATGTTATCTTCCAATTGATTAAATACAGAAATAACGTCTTGTTTAAATGTTTTGCGAGAGAATTGAGATTTCAAGGTAGGATCTTGTTGATCAACCTTCTCAAGAAAATTGACATGATCTAATAAACAACTAATCTGAACATTGAACGCATTAAAATTTTTTTTTGTCGATTGTCCCATACCAGTTAAAGGGTCTTGGGGGCTAGACTGAAAATGTCCAAAAAGTGTTTCAAAAGTTTGACTTGGCATATTGATCACCTTTATAAATTTCCTGTAATAAAGATTGCTTGAAGAGGTTTGGACAGATAACCATTTATACGAGTTAGACGAGAAATATCTCGTCCATGAAAGGGTGTATACATCTGCCTGAGCAAATTGGTAAATAATCGATTAATAAATTGGTTAATATTACTGGGGTCAGTGGGAGGTTGACGAAATGGAAAATACATAATACCTAAAGCTTCTTCTCCTTTAGGAACGACACCTAAATCATTTACATCTAACTCACGATCAAATTCATCCCAAGCTTGCAAAAGTTCATTCTCAGCAATGATGAGAATTCTTATAAAGTCGGGTCTCCTTAAGGTAGTCGCAAAATCGGCCTGACGCAGTTGTTGGAATTTGAGACGAAATCTTCCCCTCCCACTCACTTCTCGCCTCTCTCGAATCAGAGGTAGTTCTGTATCAATTAATATTTCTCGGTCTCGCTCAAAAAGCAAATTCCATTTTGCCCGTAATATCTTCAGCACCAAGGTTTCATGTTGGTAAATAGCGTAATTATCCTCTTCAGAAAAGGGACGCACTAAATCGAGATTGGTTACATCTACTTCACGGTCAAAACTTAAGCAGATATGTAAGATTTTATTTCTGGGTTTATTTCCCTTTGTTACGACGCGATAACTAAACATACGACCGAGATCAACTTTGACTTGCCGACCAGCATAATATCCAGGGATGACAACTCGCGGAGTCACTACAATTTTGCTTGATAATGCTGAATTTAAAGTGTCTATCAAAAAAACCAAAATAGGTTAGTGCTAGTGGTTCGTCTTGTTCGAGGGAAAACGTGCTATCCCTAAAGTTTAAAGATCCCCATACATAGTATTTTTCTATCTCAGATTCAAGGGTTAGTTCAGCGGTTACCCGTAGGGAATTGGTGGCAAACTTTATCTCTTGAGTAACTGGTTCTATCGTGATTCTGCTATCTTCTTGCCTTCTCCGAAACTCTACGCTGTCAGAAGTTTCACGGAACACAATCAGTGAGTTTAAATCCCATTCAACCACCACTTGTCCTTCTGTACCCAGGTTCGGTTTGACGGTTCCTTGTTGGAGTTGAAATTTTATCTGGTAAGGTTCAAAGGCAATTTCATGAAAGTAAATTCCCGTTCCTTGAATGAAAACTGGTGTAGTCTCACCTTGAGGTGTTAAATCATTAATGACATTAATTGTAGAAGGCTCTAATGACTCAGGTGAATAGTCAACAAAATATTCACCTCGTCCTAGTGCGATATTCCTCCGTAAGTAACGACTGAGAAGATCATCACGGAACTGGATAATCATATCATATCCAACAGGAATATTTCTCCATTCAGGAATAGGATGATAAGAAGAGTCAAAATCAATTATCAAATCTTCACCAAACATCCTATTAATCAGAGGATGTTCAACACTAGCAACATCTAGATTTATTCTTCTGGTAATCATAGACTTCCTCCATGTTTTCTAAGTCATGGGTTGGAGGAGCTATTTTTCTAAACAACAAGACTATGTATCCTTCAGTAATTCAACTTAGTGTAACCACTAAAATCAAAATAATCCCTCCAATCCAAACAAAAACGTTGTTATTAAATTCTGAGCGGATAAAATTATTCAAGTAGTTTTATTCGTAAAAAACAACAAAAGCTAATCATCTTCAACAACAGTAATCAACAATCCACATAGGCTATTTACCTTAACACTTGACTACACTTAGGTTCTTCTAAACCTATTAATTTTAGTGTGTCAAATAATTTTGTAATGATTGACCTAAAATTGAATAATGTATTAAAACTTTACATTTTTAATTATTGCACTAATGATCAACCTGTAGTGAAAATTCAATAAACTGTTAGAAATCTAAGCATTATGAAAGATAGATAGTTTAAACCAACTAAGTATCACAAAATTAAACCCGAGCAACACAGATTTTAACAATTTACTGCAACCGAAAGGTGGGAAAAACACTAAACTATCTACTAAAAATATAATACTAATGATAAACAATTCTGATTCTTTCTAAATCGAAGCATAACCTTGAGTCAATATACTAAACAGATAAGACTTAAAATCAAAGGAAAAAATCAACCCATTCCTTTGAGTAGCATGGGAGAAGGAATGAAAAAAATCTTTGGACTTGTTATCAAAGCAGTTATTCTTGAAAATGGAGTATTATTAATTGACGAAATAGAAAGAGGATTACATTACACAGCACAAACTAATATGTGGCGTTTGCTAATAAAAATAGCACAAGAATTTAATGTACAAATTTTTGCAACTACCCATAGTCGGGACTGTACTTGTGCTTTTCAAGAAGCATTAGAAGATACAGAAGATAAATCAGTTAGTAAGCTATTTAGACTTGATAATAAATATGGAAAACTTAGAGCAGTCAAATCTGATTATGATGAGATTTCTACTGCTATTAATCAAAAAATTGAGGTACGGTAGAAATAGTATGATGTACAATAAAAGTCAAATTATTTTTAATTTTATATAATCAAAAGAGTCTAAGTCTTCATCAGTATTCACTTTTGTTGTAACTTTTCTCTAAAATTAATTTACTTCTTGTCCTAAACAAGCTCCTCCACCGAACAATAAATATTGATGAAGAACATCAGAATTAAAAGAATTTCCGCTAGTTTTTGCTAAAAAAGTTCTTCCTTCAAGATATTCATCTACTGTGCTTTCTCGACCGTATATCTCAAAGACAACTACTAAGTTTGCCCCTGAATAACAACTAAGTTTATCACTTAAATTTAACTGTTCTTTGACCTTAGTTACCCCCCGATCAATAATACATAATCCTCCTGAAAAATTAAGATTATGTTCTCCTGTTTCATCTCTCACCTTTACTTCATGGGCGAATTTATATTCATCGGCAAAAGGACCGTCAACTATAGTTTTTCTGACAATTTCTTTCCCTCCAGAAAAACAAACTAAAACGGCAGGAGTAACTAACTCTGTTTTTTCTTTTTTGGCTGCCATTGCTGGTTCAAACCCTATAAACAAGGTCGCAAAAAGAACAATGAAAAGCCATACAATTATCTTAACCATATATATACCATTGATTTTACTAAACTCCTTAATAAGTAAGTATAATTAGCTAATTTGGGTAAAAGGACAAATAGTAATTTTGAGACTCGAAAAGGGTATGTTTTTAAAGTAACCTCAATAAATTTCAACATAGAAATCTAAAAGAAGAAAGTCATGAAAATATTATTAAACACAGCCCTATTACTCACTTTATCATAGCGGTTTTCAATTGAATAGATTAAAGTAAGGAAAACTAGAAAATATTAGTTTGAACTTAAAATGAAGCCTTATTCAAGAGACATTCGTACTAAAATTATAGAAACCAGAAATAATACCAATGAATCAACGAGACAATTAGCAGATCGTTTTCAGGTAAGCTATAGTTTTGTTAATCGTCTCCTCCGACGTTATGAGGCTACAAATAGTATAGAGCCGTTACCTCATGGTGGCGGAAAAAGACCTTTAATTGATTCGGAACAACTTAATATTGTGAATAAATTAGTTGAAGAAGATAATGATGCTACTCTCCAGGAATTAAGCGATCGCCTCAAAGAAAAAACAGGAATCCAGGTTAGCATTCCCACCATGTGCCGTCTCCTTCAAAAATTAAATTCGACTCGAAAAAAAAACACTTCATGCGGATGAAGCTCACACAGATAGGGTTCAAAATTTGAGACGAGAATATTGGACAACGATTGGAGAGGTCAAACTTTCTGACGCACGTTTTTATTGATGAAACTGGGGTTAACATAGCGATGACTCGTCATTTTGCTAGGGCAAAAAAAGGAAAACGAGCTTATGGTAAATGTCCCAATAATCGTGGGAAAAATGTTACTTTAATTGGGGCGATCGCTTTGAATGGTTTCCTTGCGCCTTTTACCTTTGAAGGGTGGACAAATAAAGAGGCTTTTCTAGTTTATCTTAAAGAGGTGCTACTGCCAAAACTCTGGCCAGGTGCTTGTGTGGTCATGGATAATTTACCGGCTCATAAAGCAACAAAAGTCAAAGAACTGATTGAATCAGTAGGAGCAAAAGTGGTGTTTTTATCTCCTTATTCTCCTGATTTTAAACAAGATTGAAAACTGTTGGTCAAAAGTTAAAGAATACTTAAGAAGTGTTGAATCAAGAAACTATAGTGACCTCAATCAAGCTATCAGTGAGGCTATTGATTTAGTCACTGATGACGACATAATTGGCTGGTTCACCCACTGCTGTTATTATGAGCCACTCAATTGAAAACCGCTATTAGAAGAGATTGATCAGTTGGTAGCGAGTAGACGGCCATCCCCATCACGACATCAATGGATATTAGAAGCATTGTATGAGAAAGTTGAAAAAGAAGGGGAACAGTTATGAGCGATTAGCCCCAAGAGTAGTTATTCTTGGGGAAATTTTTTAGGGATTAATCATTAGGAAACATCTCTTGACGGGGTGACAAGAGTTAACTACTATTCGTGCTGATGATTTATCTCAATGGGTTCATCATACTTTTGGTCAATCTCTGCTCTCCAAACGTCAAGCTTTTTTCTCGACTTGACCCTTTTTTCTTATTATTTAAAATTTAACGACATGAAAACTGTGTATGAAATTTTCCCCGATTTCCCCAATTTTCAACTTCCTAGTATTGAACCCCAACCGACAGCTAATCTTGACCATGCAATAGCCCCATCAAGTTTATATAATTCATGAGTATTCATTACCCAAATAGCTCTATTTTGGATCAGTGGATCATCTTTTTGCAAACTCCAGATTAAGAGATTGTTATTATCGTAATCATCCCAAAAATCGCTAAAAATAGCCGACCAATAAATGTCTTCTGAATCAAGAATAGACAATACATCATCCCAACCCAAAGTCCAAGCCCAATAAGCTAAATCATCCCCAACCCATATATTTCTTGTGTTTTCCTCCAATGGTTTGCCATTCAAAAATCGGTCAATGATATCTTTATCCTTTTCAAAATATTCAAGGCAAATATACTTTAATTGATCTAGACGTTCTATTGATAAATACTCTTTTGATAAATCCCCAAAGTCAAGAAGAATCGGTATAATACGACTCTCTATAATCTCTATATTTAAAAAAGGCTGAGCAAGCAATTGGTTGACGTATTCACTTGAAGACTCAATAAAACTTTCATCTTTACCAAAAATTAATGCTTTCCTAGCCATAGATACTTCAGAATTTTCACTATATATATCTTCAAATTTGTCTATAGATAAAATATCTTTCCTAATCGGATGATCTTGAGGAAATTTGGCAATAATATCAAAATAATAGTAGGAATCATATGCCCCACTATTGTACCAATCTCTTACTATTTCTTGAGCTTTTTCTATATAATTCTCGTACTCTAAGTCAAGAAGAACTTCTAATGCTTGGACAACATTAGTATTAGCTTCAATACATTCTTTGGAAACGGACAACCATTTTTCTTGGGAAGCCCAAGTATCACGTTGAAGATACTTGGGCTTCCAAGAATAGTAGTTCCAGGTTTTACCTGCCCTAAACTCAGACCAATATCTATCAATCAGGGTTTTGGAGAGTTCATTAATATTCACTATAGACATTTTTCTCTCTACCACTTTAAGACATGATAATGGAAACTTCCATCACGTATAACAGAGATTTCGTTAGGTCTCACACCTACAGCTCCACCATGTCCTGTATTAAATGTATGGTAATCCATTCTTACCAGTTGTCTTTTGCTCGCCATATTTATACCGATACCAAACAACTGACCCAATGCATTAGGATTATTACTACCAAACACTAAATTAATAGGTACCTTCACTTTACCAAACTTGACTTTCGCTGGTGTTGGAACAGCAACAGCCGGTAATCCAGCAACGGTGAGTGGCATATACAATAAGAAAGCTTTAAGAGAGTTGGCTCCATGTTTCTGTTTGGTTGTTGCATAACCCTTCGACCAATTGCCAAGGCCAGTTCCAATAGCTCTAGGGAAATTATAGCTTGCACTCTCAAGTGCCTCTCGGAAATTAACACCAGGTGGGCGTTGAAAATAGTTTGGTGAGTGCAGTGTAATAGAGGTTCCCTGTCCCATAACTACTCTGATTGCATTGATCAGATCGAAGAATCCTGAAACGGCTTCAACAGTATCAAGAACTCTAAATAAGAACTGACCACGAGTTGCCAGACTACTTAGTGTTGACCGAATATTAGCAGATACATTGAGTTCAATGAGAGTGAAATGTCCAGAAGGATCAATTCTATTGACTGGGTTGGCATCCCCATATAGATACTTATTGAGAGTGATCGGTCGACCCCGATCTCCCATCCAAGTATCCCTTTGGGTAAAGCGGCCAGTGGACGGTTCATAATATCTTGCTCGTAAATAGTATTGACTAAGTTCATTATCAAACTGTTCACCAGTAAATAAATAGGAATTCTCCGTATCTCCTATCTGTGTAAGAACTTGACCAAAAGCGTCATAAATGTAGCTATCTGTAACAACGCCACTTTCATCGCTCAATGCTCTGGTACTTCCTAACCCATCTACGTGATAGAAAGATTGTGCATTATTGCGTTCTTGGGAAATTAGATCATGACCATAAACGTAGGAAACCTTAATAATGCCACCATCGGTATATTCTTCTAATACTTGAGCATAGGGACGGTTCGTATCAATTAAGAAACGTGTTTCTTCCCCATTAACGGTTTGAGCAACCCGAACCCCATCCACATCGTATTGATTTTCTAGATCATTGACACCATCTCCATCCGTATCTGAGGCAATGAGACGATCTTCTACATCCCAGTTGTATGTAACGGTTTCGGTTCCTGTTGTCTTAGAAATAGTATTGCCGTTATTGTCGTAGGTGTAAGTCGTTTCAACTCCGTCCTTATCTTCCGTTAAGAGACGGTCATTCTTATTATAGGTGTAGATAGTGGTTCCATCCCCAGAATCAACCCGACTGAGACGATTACCCACATCATCATAAGTATATTCAATCGTCCGACTCGCTTCAGTTGCACCTGCTTCAAAGATGGTTTCCTGGGTTAAACGATAGAGATCATCATATTCATATTCAACCCTTCGTCCGTCTTGTTCTTCAACTGCGGTACGATGTCCAGTTTCATCTCTCGTATAGCGGAAACTGCTGATAACAGTACCATTACTATCTTCGGTTTCAATGTAAATTAAGCGGTTAAGCTCATCATATTCTCGACGTTCTATCGTACCATTGGGGAAGTTGGTTTGAATGAGATAACTGGCTGCATTGTAAGTGTAGGTTGTGACCCCATTTTCGTCATCTGTTACCGTTTTAATACGATTTTGAGCATCATAAGTGTAAGTTGTGGTTCCAGAGGGAATAGTGACAGCAGTGCGGTTTCGGTCCTCATCATAGGTGTAGAGAATTTCTGTTCCGTCGGGATCGATACGAGAAATGAGGCGATCGCGGTCATCGTATTGATAGGTAGTGGTTCCCCGTTTATCGGTAACACTGGCCCGTAACCCATTCAAAGTATAGGTCATGGTGGTATCTGTGAGATCGGGGAAGTTTTTAGCAATGAGGCGATCGCGTTCATCGTATTCGTAAGTAATGGTTTCCCCATTAAAGTCTGTGGTACTCAAGAGATTACCCACTGGATCGTAAGTGCTAGTGAAACGTTGTCCTAGCGGTAATTCTGTGGTAATACGACGATTTAAACCATCATACTCAAATCGGGTGATATTGCCGTTGGCATCCTTTTGAGCAATTAAGTTACCCAGTTCATCGTAGGTATATTCAGTACGGTTATTTAGTGCATCGATAAGTGCTGTCAATAGTCCTAACTTATCATATTCATAACGAGTCGTCTGACCCACTTGATTCGTTTCAGCAATTAACTGGCCTGATTCATCGTATTCTGAGGTGATAGTGGTTCCATCGGCAAATCCTTTACTGATTAAACGGCCTAAATCATCATAGAAAAATCGAGTAATTTGGCCGAGAGGATCGGTTTCAGATATTCGGCGACCACTAGCATCATAGGTTGTTAGAATTCTGGGGTTATCGCTATCATCATCGGTCGTCTCATCAGGTAAGATAGTGGTTGTTACGCGACCTGTTTTATCATAAACAAATCGTGTAATATTGCCTCGTTCGTCAATTCCTGCAACGGCGCGTCCAATTAAATCATATTCAGTGCGGGTGCGAGGGTTATCGGTATCATCATCTGGGGTACTATCAGGGTAAATCGTTGCAATCAGGTTGCCCACTGAATCATAAACAAATTGGGTTTTGCGTCCTAATTCATCAATTTCAGCAATGACTTGACCTTTGGCATCGTATTCAGTGCGGGTGCGAGGGTTATCAGTGTCATCATCTGGGGTACTATCAGCATAGATGGTTTCGATTAGTTCCCCTAGGTTATTGTAGACATATTTCGTGGAACGACCATTAGGATCAATGTCTTCAATCTTATTCCCTGCTGCATCGTAGATGGTTTCATTAATACCGCCCTCTGGATCAGTGAGTTTAATTACCCTGTCTTCGGAATCATATTCCATGGTGGTAACTAAGGTAACCTCACCATCAGAAGTAGTCATTGTTTTGGTTTCGGTTAATTGATTACCCTTTCCATCGTAGGTATAAGTGGTTGCATTGCCTTCTGCATCTACTTGACGAGTAATATTACCAGATCCATCGTATTCAAACGTAATTGTACCAGTACCATCATTGTAAGACGTTAAATTACCACTAGCATCATAGTTTAAGCTTGTCGTCCCGTTACTATAACCAGATATTGAGGTTAAATTGCCGTTACGATCATAAGTATTGGTGACGGTATTACCCAGAGGATCAGTGGTGGTTAAGACATCTCCAAAGGAGTTATAAGTGTAACGAGTAAGATTTCCTAGTGCGTCGGTTTCGGTGAGAACATTGGCACGATTATCATAAGTAAAGGTGGTCGTATTCCCTAGTGCGTCGGTTTCGGTGAGCATATTATTCTGCTCATCATAAGTACGAGCAATGACTCCACCCCTCGCATCAATTTCAGTGACAACGTTCCCCCTTGGATCATATTCGTAGATGGTTTCGTTGCCTAATTGATCCTTAACAGTTTGAACAAAGTTATTAGGATCATGAATTAATTGAACTTCTTGATCATCAGCATCAATAATCTTAGTCAAACGACGTTTTTCATCATACTCACTTCTGGCACCAGTACGACCTAAAGGATCGATGACTTCTTCTAGATAATGTTCAAAGACATCATCATAAACAAAGCGGGTAACATTTTCTTCTCGGTCAGTTACTGTTGTTAAGTCTCCATTATTATCATAGCCGTATTCAATACGATTACCATTGGGATCAATAACAGCAGTAATTCTTCTTTTAGCATCTCTTTCAAAGGTAATCTTTTGTCCTGTAGAACTAAAGACACCCCCATCAGTAAAGGTTAATTGATTGCCATTTCTATCTCTGACGGTTCTGGTATCTCCCGTATTCCCGTCAATTTCATAGCGAATGCCTTCTTTGGTGGTTAAGATATAAGTTCCGCCAAAGGCTGGATTACTGGGATTGTAACCTAAACTAGAGGCAAATCCTAGATATTCCCCTGACTTGGTTCTAAATAGGTCAAAATTTTGTACAGTTAATTCGCTTGTTTCCCCAGCATCAGCGACAAATTTGGGTTGCCAAATGCCTAAAAATCCACCTTTTAATCCTGGTGCTAGTTGGGGTTTAAAGGTAAAGGCTTCTCGTTGTCCTCCAGGAAGCGTAACATAAACTTTGGCACCATCAAAGAAGGGGTTGTAAATTAAGGAATCTTCAAATCCCGTTTTGGCGACACTGGTACGTAAGTCTGTATCCCGTAATTCCATACGCCAACCATAGCCAAAATCATCAATATCCTGAGCATTGTGACTATCATAGGTACGAGTCACAATAATCGGAATACCCGTGACTGGAATGGTTAAATCAGTAAAAGAGAGTTGATAGTTACCGATTTTTAATTCTCCTTCGACACTCACATTAACTTGGTCAATGGATATATTTCCGCCCGCATCTTCTGCGATCAAACGTAAAATATAACTATCGTTGAGTAAGGTTGACGGGTCAAATTCTCCTAATAAATCATCGGTTATAGAGTTAGTTCCCCTGGCAATTTCGGTGAAGTTATTACTACCAACCGGGGCAATTTCTAAACGATAAGAAGTCAGATTATCATCCGTAACTGTACCAATAATATCAGTCAGTGCTGTAATGACATCTCCATCACTTAAAGAGGTAATACTGACTATGGGTGCATTCACATCACTGGGATTGATCGCTGTAATGGTAATTGATTCTGAAGTGGTATTACCTGCATTATCCGTAGTAGTAGCGATCGCTTCAAAGGTTCCTGCACTTTCTAGGATTACGGTAGCACGTCCATTGCCATCTAAGGCAATATTTTGGCTGTTAAAGGTTAATCGCAACTCATCGACGGCTACATTATCCCTTGCCAAGACTTGGAATGTTACGGTATCGCCAATGTTAGCGCGATCGCGGTCAAAGTTAAGAATGATTTCTGGGGCTTGACTATCAGCCGCAACGGTAATCTCAAAGGTTTGGGTAACGGTTCCTCCACGACTATCGGTAACGGTAATTTCCACAGGGTTCACCCCTAAATTGGTTGCGCCAGGAGTCCAGGTAATACGCCCTAATTCGTCGATTTCCATGCCCTCTGGAGCTTGGGTTAAGCTATAGGTTAAGGGTTCTCCATCGGGGTCAGATCCCTTGATATCGTAGCGATAAGGAATG
>NZ_PRLH01000197.1 GCF_003013815.1 Cyanothece sp. BG0011
ACTTGGCTGAGACGGTTTGCTATCAGTGCAGTGGGTGGGTTAGATAACTTATTCATTCAAGATAATGATGGCATTCACTCTCATTTTAAAGATAGTATTAGAGACCACTTTATGGACAATGGTTATCTTCCTCCTCTGCGTAAATTAATGTCTATGTAACGGAACAAAATAGTGAATGATGAGATCACTAATGAAGAGAGCAAAAAGTTAGCGATCGCAAATATTAGTGTGACATTCGTCATTCACTTTCCGTTCGCGAATTATAGTTTCTAAATCAGGTCTTCGGGTTAAAGGAAGCCTTAATTTTGCCCAAATACCATATATCCAATTAGCAATTTTTCCTATAATGGGAACCTTGGTTATAGCATAAACCCAACCCATTCCTAAAACTTCATAAACATAGCGAAATGCCTCAATATTTGTCAGAATGGTTCCGTCGGGTAAAATAGCATGAATTTTTCCCATTGCTGATTTATAATCAACCCCACAATGTTCATTGGGATCATAATTATCCTCAGCGATATTAACTAATTTTACTAAATTTCTTCCCTGATCTTTTTTCCGTAAAAATCTCACTTCTCGCATACATAAAGGACAATCTCCGTCATAAAGTAACTCAACTCTCCAAGACGATTCTACAGAATTCTGCTGTCTATTCGATGTAGAAGGATTCATCATAATTAACTTAATAAACAACTTTAAAATTTAACTTTGATTAGCTGATTTAAATCGACCGACTAAGAAATCACGTTGACGAATATGTTTAGTTTTTCGCCCTGAAACTCGTTTCCGCCACATCTTAAAACTTGAGGGTTTCATTTCCCTTCGCATTAAGGTAATGACTTCTTTTTCTGAAAGACCATATTGTATCTCAATCGCAGCAAAGGGGTTCTATCTTCCCATGCCATTTCAATAATACGGCTGATGGTTTCTGGTTTAAGTTCAGGTTGTTTACCCATGGCATTTTACTCCTTGATATCGCTTTCTACTCGGAAGAAGAGGGAACGATGGTTTTGTATCCCCTGTCTTTGTTAATCTTGTTTAATCCATATTTTAACGAAAAATATTCATGGTTTTGGTAATACTTGACGCTGATTGACTTCGAGTCCATTGATGACCTGGTTTTCTATCGGTCTGATGGTCTTTAAGGGTTCATCCATCCCTGTCCATTTAGCCCATAATTGTCTAATTTGTTGATCCCGTAAGTTATCTTTATTGTTTAAACGCCAAGAAACAGGAATCCCAGAATATCCATTATAAGCCCCGGATAGGACTGCTGTCAGACCAAGAATGACGGGATTTTTAAATTGAGAAGCTTGTAAGACACTGAGTTTAAAATTGTCTGGGGTTCGATAAAAACAGTACAAGGATAAGACTAGATAGTTACTGTCTAAAAGACTTTTTTTCCAAAATTGTTTTTTTAGATCGCTTAATTGTGTTTTATTATTGACAAGTTTCTCTATGTTTTTTCCTGTCGGAGAAATGGTTAATATATTGATTAATGGTTGTTGTCCTTGGTTAAAAATAAATTTGATAATTTGCTGAAATAACAACGTATCTTCTATCAATGATTGAGGTATTTGGTTGATTTTTTGTATTTTTTCCAGTTGTTCAGATAAGAGGGTTTTTGTTTCATGAAAAAAGAGAATTAGGGGTAAAATTTTTAAAATTAATTCTCCCGAACTAATCAGAGAATCTTGATTGGCAATTCCCTGGCAAGTTTCCATTGATATTGTTTCAGTTTTTAGTAAATCTATGATAATTTTTTGATGAGTTATTTTCCCATCAAATAATGTTTCTTTTTGTCCGACATTTTCATTAGCAATTTCGGTTCCTAATAAGGCTCCTCGAAAACCATTGAGTAAAAATTGATTTATCATCTTTTCATTAACCAAGGAAATGATGAAGTTTGTAGTAAAAGATTTAAAGACAAACTCATCAATCTAGATTTGGTAGAATAATTGTTATCTATACTAATTCTACCATATTTGTATATTCAGTTATAAATTCATCATAAGTTAAACTCTCATTTTCTGTTTGTGGACTCCAAATTAATTCAAATTTTAACAAATAATCAGAGGGCATCGAACCTAAATGATTCAAGGCTTCTTTTAGATCATCTGGGGTTCTAATGTCGCCAAATAAGGGCTGATCATGGGCAGTTCCTACTAATAAACTGACGACAATATACATGGCTAACTCATTATCAGGAGAAGTCACGGATGTTTGTTTAATATTTCCCTCTACATTTGATAAAGTTTCTGAACTTAATTTGCTTCTTTCTTCTAGGGATAAACGATTAAAGTTAGCTTCTGCTTTATCAATATGAATTTTTTGAGAACTGTTAATATGGTGGGTCCAATACTCGGAATTTCTCAGTAAAATTAAAATAGATTCCTGTAGTAATTCTCTTAACCCTTCTTCTGTACTGGTATCCACTCTTAAGCTTAATTCTGTTAACCCTGACTGAACATCTGTTGCTGATGCTAATAAAGCAATTTTTAGCTGAGAAATGGTAACAATATTATTATCCCTTTCTCGATGGTAAGAGCGAGACTGTTTCCCTTCACTATGACTGGTTGACCCAGATTTTAAAACCTGGGAAATGACCATAAAAATAACTAACCCTCCTATTCCAAATAATATTAATAACAGCAAAATTCCGAACCATTGTCCACCAGTATTATAACTACTTCCACTGCGATAATAAGTTCTCGAAGGGGAATAGTTAGGGGAATTATTATTATTATAGCTAGGAGAATTATCATAGGAACGACTCCGCGATCGCGACCCCGATGAACGACCAGAACCTGAAGAACCCCGACGAAAGGAACCCCCTCCACTGCGTCCCCCACTCCGTTTTGCTTGCGCTTCTGTTTGCAGGGTTAACCAACTATTAGAGGTGTGGGTATTGGGGGTGTTTCAATGGTGTTGATCGTGGCGATCGCTGCAACGGTTGTTAAGAATAATTTTGTTCTTTTTTGTAACATAATTCATCATTTTTTGTGCCTACTATTCTTAGGGTTCCCAAAAATTGTCCATAAGTTAAACTACATTACGATAAAATAGTTATCCAATGAGGAGTTATAACAACTATATTTCTATTAAGAGTTTGCTGAAAATGGCTATGACTTAGATGAGAAATTTCTTGATTTTTAAAGATTGATTCTTTAAAGAATATAAATTAAAAAAATACTTAATATTTATTGTTTGATTTTTATGTTACTATTTAAATAGTTGATAATTTATATTAGTGAATGAGCAATCAATATTTTGCCACCGTTGCGAGAGGGTTAGAAGAAGTTGCTGCTAAAGAATTAAAAAACTTAGGAGCAGACAATGTTAATCCTGACTTTACTGGGGTTTATTTTGAAGGGGATCAAGCCTTATTATATAAAGTTAATATCTGGTCAAGAATAATCTTTCGGGTTTTAGTTCCTATTCACACCATTAATAGTAAAAATGCCGAGGAATTATACAAAAATGTCAAAAAAATTGATTGGTCTGACTACATCAAAATTGACCAAAGTTTTGCCGTTAATTGTACAGGAAAAAATCCCCAACTTAACCATACTCATTTTACCGCATTACAGATAAAAAACGCCATTGTCGATCAACAACGCGATCGCTATAATAGACGGTCTAACATTAATATCAAAAACCCCGATATTTTAATCAATGCTCATATTTATGACAATCAATGTATTATTAGTTTAGACAGTTCAGGAGACAGTTTACACCGTAGAGGATATCGGCCAGCAATGGGAGTTGCCCCCCTAAAAGAAAGCTTAGCGGCTGCCTTATTAGAGATGGCAAACTGGACCCCTGATATTCCTTTTTTAGACCCCATGTGTGGGTCAGGAATATTGCCCATTGAAGCTGCTTTAAAAAGTTTAAATATTGCTCCAGGTTTATCGAGAAATCGTTTTAATTTTGAACAGTGGCCAGACTTTGATGCAGCCTTATGTGATGAAATAATAGAGGATGCAATACAACAACAAAAACATGAACTTGACGCGCCTATTTTTGGCAGTGATGAAAACGTAGAGATAGTACAACAAGCACAGATTAATGCTAGAAAAAGCGACCTAGACCATCATCTAACCTTAAGTCAAGTTGCCTTAGAAAATATTGAACCTCCTACGGATCATGGTATTATTATTTGTAATCCTCCCTATGGTAAACGCTTAGGAAACTCCCAAGAATTAGGGTCGTTATATAAACTATTAGGAGATGTATTTAAACAGCGTTTTAAGGGGTGGACTGCTTACGTTTTAAGTGGCAATAAGGAATTAACCAAAAAGATTGGTTTAAGAACATCGGGACGGATTCCCGTTTATAATGGTTCTTTACCTTGCACCTTACTTAAATACGAGTTATATTAACCCAATCTAAGGATGAAGTTTTAACGGTTTCTTGAAAATTATCACAGGTTAATTCAACTCCTAACCAAGGACCTAAAACCCCTAAATCTTGATCAAAAATGGCTTTTAACTGCTTAATATTTTCTGGGGTTAATTCCGGTTTTTTCTGCATAGTCCAAAGACTTCTGACCCAGGTCCGAAAGCTTTTAGGAATTAATAAACGCCGTAATTCTTTTAACCCTGGTGCTTCTACAATAGCATCTCGCCAAGCACTTTTAATCATCCGTTCACTAGAGACATTACTCGCATTAAGTTCTTCATCCCATTGAGGGTGTTTTGTATATCCAATAAAGCGACAAATTTTTTCTAATTCTGTTTGAGGAGTTGTTAACATTCTCTCAAAAAAAATCGGTAATACTCTGTCTTGTCCAAACGCATCAAAATAGGGTTGTAATTGTTTCGTATATAAACTATATTCAATTAATTCAGGATGGTGATCAAGACTTTCATTAATCTCTAAAGAAATAACCCGTTGACTCCATTCATGAATATATTGAGAGACCAAACGGTTAATGGGATGACGCATCACATAAATAAATTTAGCCTCAGGGAGATGTTGTTGTAGTCGTTCAATGGTGTGGGGATAGGTCGGTAATTTAGTATAATGGGTACTAGATTCTCCGATTAAATCATCAATATTAGCTGGTTCAAAATGGGATAAATACCAGTCTAACCCTTTGTTATATTCTTCATCATTACTAAAAAAATTAGGTTCTTTCAGTTCACTCATGAAAATTCCCGGTTGTTGATGTAATTGTTCATGGAGGGAACTGGTCGCACATTTCATGGCACCGATAATAACAAAATTAGGCAGTTTTTTCATGATTACTAGCAGGTAAAATAGGTAATTTAAAAGGTTCTTTCCAATTCATCCAAATATCTTGTTCTTGGTATTCACAAGTATGGGGTTGTTTATTGTTAATTAATTCTCGCATCCCAGCAATACTCCGTCCCAATAACCAACAAACATTAGTAACCCACAGGCCAAATGTTCCATAAAATTTGGCAAAATAGCGCGAACGGGACCCATAGAGATAGGGACGGGGACGCTTACGGGCCGCGACTTCTGATTTTACCGAACCGCTTCCCCCTCGTAGATGAACCACCCTCGCATCGGGCCAATGGAGAACTGTCCATCCAGCATTTCTGGCACGACGACAGTAGTCCACATCATCAAAATACATAAAATAGCCTTCATCCATCAAGCCAATTTTCTCAATCACTTCTTGTCGAATTAACACACAAGCAAAGCTAGTCCACTGGGGTTGAAAAGGGGTATCTTGGACAGGTATGGGGACATCATAAGCCTTGAGAAGCTTGGTAATGGGACCTG
The DNA here is from genome assembly GCF_003013815.1 of Cyanothece sp. BG0011. Classification (GTDB taxonomy): domain Bacteria; phylum Cyanobacteriota; class Cyanobacteriia; order Cyanobacteriales; family Microcystaceae; genus Crocosphaera. Next base: position 5,758 of record NZ_PRLH01000197.1, read on the forward strand.
TGGCTGCACCATCGATAAACTGACTAATAGGGGAATGATAGCGAAAACAGCTAATTTGTGGGGTTTCATCGGGCCATTCAAGACGAGGACTAATTAAACCGGCTTCAGGGTGGTTGTCTAAAGCGTTTTCTAAAGAAGCGATCGCCCCGACTCTAACAATGGTATCACTATTCAAGAGTAAGTAGGCTTTGGCGGTGACGGCTTTCATCCCGATATTATTACCGGCAGAAAACCCACCATTGACGGGAGAGGGAATTAAGGTGACCCAAGATTTCCAGTGATAATCTTCAATAGCTTGTTCTAAAATGGGAACGGAGTCGTCCCCAGAGTCATTATCCACTAATATCACCCGATGACGGGCGCTATCTATCTGGGGTTGTAGCGATTGTAAACAGTCTATCACCAGATGAGGGGTTTTATAGTTAATAATTACAATAGCTAAGTCCATTTTTTTGCTGAGTTTGCTAACTTTTCATAGAATATCATTAGTTAAAACATTATGGTTAAACTTATTAGTCGTCAATCCTTAGGAGTGCAAAAAGTTTATGATATTGGTGTGGAAAAGGATCATAATTTTTTATTAGGTAATAACTTAATTGCCTCTAATTGTTTCAATAAATCCCACTCCACCGCCTATGCTTATGTGACCTATCAAACGGCTTATTTAAAGGCTAATTATCCTGTGGAATACATGACGGCTTTATTAACAGCCAGTAGTGATAATCAGGATAAAGTCGAAAAATATCGGGAAAACTGCCAAAAAATGGGCATTGATGTCTTACCGCCAGATATTAATCGCTCTCAAAAAGATTTTACCCCCGTCGGACAACAAATTCTGTTTGGGTTTTCGGCAGTTAGAAATTTAGGAGAAGGCGCCATTGAGAACATTTTAAAAGCGCGGGAAGAAGCAGAAGGAAAGTTTGAATCTTTAGCGGATTTTTGCTGTCGGGTTGACTTACGTTCTGTGAATAAAAGGGCTTTAGAAACTTTAGTTTATGCTGGAGCATTTGACGCAATTAATCCCAACCGTAAACAACTTATTAATGATTTAGAATTAGTTATTCCTTGGGCGCAAAAACGAACAAAAGAAAAAGCAAGTGGTCAATTAAATATTTTTGACTTAATGAGCGGTAAAACAACAGAAACAGCAGAATCTAATAATGATTTTACTCAGGCTCCTAGTGCCTCTTCTGTAGAAGATTATTCGTTACAAGATAAATTAAAATTAGAAAAAGAACATCTCGGATTCTATGTTTCTGAACACCCGTTAACGGCGGTAAAAAAAGCAGCTAAAATTTTATCTCCTATTAACTTAAACGAAATGGCAGAGCAGAAAGCAAGGACAAAAGTCAGTGCTGTTATTATGGTTAATGAAGTGAAACAATACACGACTAAAAAAGGAGATCCCATGGCTTTTTTAGTGCTAGAAGATGGTTCAGCGCAGGTAGATGCTGTTTGTTTTCCTGAAAGTTATAAAAGAATTAGAGAGGTGTTAATCGAAGATTCTCGCCTCATTGTTTGGGGAAAAGTGGATTATCGAGATGATAAAGTCCAGTTAATTGTTGAGGATGCTGAACCGGTAGAAACTGTGAGAATGGTGATGGTAAACTTAAGTCTTGAACAAGCCATAAATCAAGTGTCTTATCATAGTTTAAAAGGAATTCTGCAAGAACATTCTGGAGATAAAAGTAAGGCAAAAGTTCCTGTTATTGCTATTATTGGAAGCGGAGAAAATCGCCAGTTAATTCGCTTGGGACAAGATTATTGGGTACAAAATGATCAGTCAGTGGTTGAAGCGCTCAGAAAAGCTCATTTTAATGCTTATCCTACCCCTTTAGTGAATGATTTATCATCATAAATTTTTTGTTGTCCATAATTAAAATTAACTCATGAATTCTTGGTTTTCTCGTCCTCAAAAAATTCTAGTTACTTGGTTACTGATATTAGTTACAGGTTGGTTAACGATTAAAACCATAAGTTATATTGGTGGCTTAATTAGCTTAATTTTAACCGCTTCTTTAATTGCTTTTTTATTGAACTATCCTGTCCGAGGTTTAAAGACGGTTTTACCTCGTTCTTTGGCTGCTACATTGGTTTATTTAGGAGCCATATTGATAGTTATTTTCTTAGGAATAACTTTACTTCCTCCTGTGGTTAATCAAGGGAAACAATTAATTACTAAGTTACCGAGTTTATTAGAAGAAGGACAAGCACAATTAATCACATTACAAGGGTTTATTAATGCGAAAAATTTACCCATTGATTTAGCATTTTTAGCGTCTCAAATATTGAATAAAATACAAGCACAAACGGAAGGTATTGCTTCAACCGGATTTGGTTTGGTGGTAGGGACCTTTAACTGGTTTATCGATTTAATTGTTGTGGTTGTTGTTTCTTTTTATATGTTATTAGATGGGGAGAAAATTTGGAAAAGTATCATAAACTTCTTTTCTCCTCAAATTCGTGACGTTTTAAGCACGACATTAGAAAAGAATTTACAACGATTTTTAACCGGTCAATTAATCTTAGGTTTGTTTATGGCCGTTAGCTTAACTATTGCCTTTCGATTATTAGGAATTCCCTTTTTTTTACTGTTTGCTGTGTTCATTGGAGTGATGGAAATTTTACCCTTTATTGGGGCAACCTTAGGCATTGGAACGGTTGCTATTATTTTGACATTTATTAATTGGTGGTTAGCGGTTCAAGTGTTAATCGTTGCAGTAATTATTCAACAAGTTAAAGATAATTTAATTGCGCCGAGAATTATGGGAAATTTAACCGGACTTCCCCCTGTTATTATTTTTATTGCTTTATTACTGGGGGCAAAAATTGGCGGTTTATTAGGGGTAATTCTCGCTATTCCCTTAACCGGAGTCATTAAAGGGATAACAGAAATTATCGGTGATCCCACCTTACCACCCCAAACCGGTAGTCTATTTTATAATCCTTTTTCTAAACTTTCATCAGGAGAAGAAATTGAATTGTAAAATAAATGTTTGTAAGGTGGGCAAAGTTTATAATTATTTGATAATTCAACACTTGCCCACCCTACGGTTTAATGCTAATTTTAAGGTTCTATATTTGACTGAGAGGGAAGAGATAAAGGCGAATTTAAACCCCGATCATAAATAATAATATCCCATTGTCCGGAACGGTTGGACTCAAAGGCAATTAAGCGGCCATTACCGCTAATCGTCGGATGACGCACTTCTCCTAGTATATTTTTAGTAATATTATTAGCCCGTGAGGTTTGGCGATCGTAAACAAAAATATCTTGTTTTCCTTCTTGTTCGGAAACATAAACAATGTAACGTCCGTCTGCACTAATATCGGGTTGATCTTGTATGGTACCGGGCTGATTTAATCCAGGTAAGGGTAACAAGCGGCCATTGACTTGATCGTATAGCCAAATGCTACGCTTTCCTTGACGGTCAGAAGCAAACACTAAGTATCTACCCTCGTAAGAAAAACGGGGATATTGTTCAGACGATCGCGTATTTAAACTATTTCCTAAAGGTTGAACAGGAGGCGTAATAAATCCTGAATTAGCACAACCGACTAAACTAAGAACAATGCTGCTACTTAAAAGCTTGAGGTAACCACTTAACCTTTTAGGATGCCACTTCACCATTGGAGGGAAGAATACAACAATTAACATCATCGAGGCAAACTTTACCCCATTGCAATGCCCAGCGAACTAATTCTACCCGATTTTCTGTTTTGGTTTTGGTTAATATGTTGCTGATATGATTATCAACGGTACGCTTACTAATCTCCAGTTTCTGGGCAATTTCGAGATTAGTCAAACCAGTGGAAACGAGATCGAGAATTTGCATTTCTCGGCCAGATAGAGACACTGGGTTTTGAAACTTAGCACTGGTCATAGGTATTTATTGTGATAGCACATTTACTTATCTATTTACTCTATTGTAGTGGATAGTTGAGAGTTCGGGGCGATAAATTTGCATTTTGCAAATTATTGATCGGCGATCGCTGAATAAAGTCTTAATCTACTATAACTGAATTTAGGGATAAAGATTTCACCAGTTCAATGATGTATGCTATGAAAGAAGCCACAAAACAGGGATGACAACTATGTCAATTATTCTTACTATCGAACAAGAAAACTTTGTTAAAGAAAAACTAAAAACGGGAAGATATAAAAGTATTGACGAAGTGATTACCGAAGCTTTTCGTTTATTAGAAAAAGAAAGTGAAAAACAGTCACTCCATTGTGCTGATAAACAATTATCATGGGAAGAAACCTATCAAGAGATGGCAAAAGAAAAAGAAGATTGGTCAGAATGGGATATTACCCTCGCTGATGGATTAGAAGAGGAAATAAATCTTGAATCCCAAACGATATGAAATTTATTTAGCTGATCTGAATCCCACAAAAGGCAGTGAAATTAATAAGGTTCGTCCTGTTGTGGTGATAAGCCAAAATGAGATGAATTATCATCTAGAAACCATTGTTATTTGTCCCTTAACCTCAAAACTGCATCCTAAATGGCGGAGTCGTCTGTTGATTACTTGTATGGGTAAACCTGCTGAAATTGCAATTGATCAAATTCGGACCATTAGTAAACAACGATTAATTAAAAAGATAGATAAGTTATCTGAAGAAAAAGCTCAAAGGTTAAGAGAGTTAATTACACAAATGTATGGCAGTTAAACGATTATATCTATCAAAATTGTCTAAGGGATGATGATACCACATATTTTCAAGAATAAGCGGTTTTTTAAGGGATTATTTTTGATATTGAAGAGAAACAAAAGATAATAAGAATTCAGAGACGATCATGACTAATATTAAATTGTTCCTAACCGATGCCTAATTTATCTGGCATGGTAAAAGTATTTTTTTGTTTTGTCACCTAGTATGTAGGGTGGGCATTGCCCACCTTAGAGTAATACCCTAACTAAAACTATGTTGCTTATACGCAAAAACACTGAAGTTGCGATCTCAAAAATGACTCACTTTCAGTAGATACAGAGAAGACTTTTGAAAGCTAATCAGGGATATTAACCACAGCTACGTATTTTTAGCAGTTGTTGCATCTGAATAAATACTTATTACACTGATTATGACTAACAAGCAAACCCCTCAGCAATCAACCGTTCCCGATGCAGGAAATACCCTAGGTGACGCTCTTGATTTAGGATTACTATCTTACAGTATCACCAATCCTTTAACGATTCCTATTCTCACAGAATTATCCGAATTTGTTGGCGGTGATGATAGTGATGATTATTTTCAATTTAGTTTAGATAATACGGCTGGAGTCTCCGCAGGATGGACAAGTTCTGAGTCTATCACTGTTGAACTTCTTGATAGCAATGGTAGTCTAATTAAAAGTTTATCAGGAGGCAATACATTTAGTAATGATGTCCTCTTTGAAAATCTGGATACTGGCACTTATTACTTACATTTATTGACAGGAAATAGTACGGTTAGTAATTATGATTTAAACTTGCTAGTCGGACCAACTGATAACGTTGATAACGTTAGTCAAACTCCCAAAGATTTAGGAATTTTAACCAATACTTCCGTTAATGAAAGTGACTATGTTCATTTTCTTTATGGTGGTTCCAATGGTATTCAAGATGATGATACTTATCGCTTTACTCTGACTCAACCGAGTCTGGTAGATTTTACTTGGACTGATGGAGTAGGAGACAATACAACAATTCAGTTAGGATCGGGTTTTGGCAGTTTTGACTTTTTGGAAAATAATAATTCTCAACAAACTGTTAGCTATCAAAGAACTTTAGGAGCAGGAACTTATGAATTTTCCATATTTGGAGGTGGTGCTTTTAATCCTACAGAAAGTGCTTTTCCACCTGCTTCTTATGATTTAACTTTAACTGCTAGTGAACCTCCCGATGCAGGAAATAGTTTAGGTGATGCTCAAAATTTAGGATTATTCTCTTATAGTGCAAACCCTTTAAGTTTTCCCATTCTCGAAGAAATTTCGGAATTTGTTGGTGGTGATGATACTGATGACTATTTTTCATTTACCCTCAATAGCATTGAAACGCCACTTTTACCTGTAGGAGTCTCGGTAGGATGGTCAAGTTCTGAACCTATCACTGTTGAACTTCTTGATAATAATGGAACCTTAATTAAAAGTTTATCAGGAACTAATAGAAATGCTGATGATGTTCTGTTTGAAAATCTAAATGCAGGTTTTTATTACTTACACTTATTGACAGGGGATAGCACCGTTAGTAACTACGATGTTCAACTCTTAATCGGACCAACTGATAATGTTGATAATGTTAGCCAAACTGCCAAAGATTTAGGGGTTTTAACATCCCTTCCCAGTATAATTGACGCTCAAAGTGACTATGTTCATTTCCTTTACGGTGACTCTAATGGTATTCAAGATACGGATACCTATAAGTTTACCCTTACTCAAGCGAGTGTGGTAGATTTTACTTGGACTGATGGGGTAGGAGACAATACAACGATTCAGTTAGGATCGGGTTTTGGCAGTTTTGACTTTTTGGAAAATAATAATTCTCAACAAACTGTTAGTTATCAAAGAACGTTGGAAGCAGGAACCTACGAATTTTCTATCTCAGGTGGTGGTGCTTTTAATCCTACAGAAAGTGGTTTTCCCCCTGCTTCTTATAATTTAACTTTAACTGCTAATTTACCCCCCGATGCAGGAAATAGCTTAGATAATGCACGAAATTTAGAACTGTTTTCTTACAGTATAAATAGTCCTTTAGGCACTCCTGGCATTCCTATTCCTATCCTCGAAGAATTTTCGGAATTTGTTGGGGGTGATGATAGTGATGACTATTATCAATTTACTATCCTAAATACTAACCTAAATAGCACTGTGGGAGTCTCAGCAGGATGGTCTAGTTCGGAGGATATTACCGTTGAACTTCTTGACAGCAATGGAACGTTAATCAAGAGTTTATCAGGAACTAATAGAAATGCTGATGATGTTCTATTTGAGAATCTCGATACTGGTACTTATTATTTACACTTATTAACAGGGACTAATACCGTCAGTAATTATGATTTTCAACTATTATTCGGGCCAAACGATAATGTTGATAATGTTAGTCAAACGCCTAAAGATTTAGGGGTTTTAACTAATTCTTCCGTCAGTGAAAGTGACTATGTTCATTTCCTTTATGGTGTGGATACTGGTAACGGTATTCAAGATAGTGATACCTATAGCTTTACCCTAACTCAAGCGAGTGTGGTAGATTTTACTTGGACTGATGGGGTAGGAGACAATACAACGATTCTGTTAGGGTCGGGTTTTGCCAATTTTGAATTTTTGGATAATGATGAGTCTCAACAAACTGTTAGCTATCAAAGAACTTTAGGAGCGGGAAACTACGAATTTTCAATTAGTGGTGGTGGTGCTTTTAATCCTACAGAAAGTGCTTTTCCACCTGCTTCTTATGATTTAACTTTAACTGCTAGTGAACCCCCTAACCAACCTCCCACTAACCTAACTTTAAGCAATAACACCATTGACGAAAATCAACCCATTAACACCACAGTCGGAACCTTTACCACTACAGATCCCGATTTAGGAGACACTTTCACCTATAGTTTAGTGATGGGAGATGGAGACACCCACAATAACTTATTTACCATCAATGGGAATACCTTACAAACTAACACTATTTTCGATTTTGAAAGTCAAAATTCCTACGATATTCGGGTACAAACCACTGATTCTGCTAATAATACTTATTCTGAATCTTTCACCGTTACCATTAATGATCTCAACGATAGCACCCAACCCGTAACCCTTGAATTGAACCTTTATCAAGATAATAACGGTGTATTGGGTGATTTTATTAACGCTGACGAAGCTATTTTAGGAGATAACTTCTTTTTAGAAGTTAAATTAGGAGATATTCGTCCCAATGCGGCTGGTTTAGTTGCTGCTGCAATTGACTTAGGGTTTGCGCCAGATGTTGCTCAAAATATCAACAATTTTGCTGATTTAACTTCAATTATTACGTCAGACTTTCCCTTATTCCCCAGTGGGACAGTTAATAATACCACAGGAAACATTGAGAACTTAGGTGCAAGTGCGCTTCCTCCCAGTTTTGGATCAGTTATTGGCGTTAATCAAAGCGATCGCTTTGCCTTGTTACACTTTACCACCATCGATACCCGTGATGATTCTCAAGTAGTTCTTAACTTAGATCCCACCCAAACGGGATACGCAGACGGGTTATTTGCCGATCCCAGTAACACCGAATTGAGTCGTACTTTAATCATTAACGATGCACCCGAATTAAATGCGATCGCTGATACCACTCTCTCTGAAACCGCAACAGTAGGAATCGTCATCGTTGCAGATAACCTCGTCACTGCAACAGACGATGAATTTGGCGATCCTCTCACCTTCACTTTAACCACTTCTCCTATCGATGGCAATGGTAACGCTTTATTTGCGATCGATGCTAATACAGGGGAAATTACCCTTACTCAAGCAGGAGCAGACACCATTGACTTTGAGAGTGGCGTTACTTCCTATAATCTCGGTTTAACGGCTTCAGACGGCTTTAAAACCTCCACTGAGGAAACCTTTACCGTTAACTTACTGGACGAAAATGAAGCAATGATGCGGGTATTCTTGCCAAATGGAGAAGAAGCAACCGGAATGAACGATATTATCTTCACTACCGAGTTGTCACGCTTCCGCACTGATGGTAATGGTGATCCTGTCGCAGATAGTGAGTTTATTCGTCCCAATTTTGCAGATACTTTCAAATTCATCGATATTCTCAATGATGCCACAGGAACTGAAGAAGTATTACAAATTACTGAACTTAATCTACTCAATAATTTAACAGGAGTCAGTATTGATGCACCAGAAGCAGACATCTTAATTAACCCTGGAGAAACGAGACGTTTCTTTCTAACTTATGCACCTGATACAGCAGGAGAAAACTTTAGTGAAGATAACGGTTTAACTATTGTTAGTAACGCGAGTAATGACCCTAATTTTAACGTTCATTTAGCCGGAAAATCCACCTTTAATAGTGATGTTTCTTACGATGGACAAGTTAATTTAACCGACTTAGGCGTATTACAAAGACCTGGATTATTTGGGAGTCAAAATGGTCAAAGTAATTATGATCCAACGGCTGATATTACAGGGGATGGAGTCATTAATTTAGCAGAATTAGTTCCTTTAAATGCTGAATTTGGTAGCTCAGTAATTTAAGTTTGTAGCACAAGCATCTTGCTTGTAAAAAATTAGTTTTTGATGGGTTACACATTGCTAACCCATCCTACAAAATGAAGGTTCATTTATTTTTTTGTTCACTCATCAATCATAACTCAGGAGAAATAAATTATGACAACTCTCACCACACAATTTAATCTTAGAACAGATAATAATGGCACTCCTGGAACTATTATTAATAGTCCTTTAAACACAGGAGAAAACTTTTTTGTTGAAGTATTAATGGGAGATATTCGTGATAATGCTGTGGGAATTACTAGCAGTAATATTGCTTTTTCTTTCGATGCTTATCAAGTTCAAAATATTAATAGTTCTTTTGATATTACTTCTTTAAGTAGTCCTTTATTACCGTCAAGTTTCCCATTTGGTAGAACCGGAAATTTAGATAATAATAATGGGACGATTACCAATTTAGGAGCCGGTTCTATCCCTAGTTTTGGGGTTGGTTCACCCATTGGAATTAATCAACTAGATAGGTTTAGTTTATTGCATTTTCAAGTCATAGGGACAAAAACATCTCCTTTAATTTTAAATATTGATTTATCACAAACCAGTTTCGCTGATGGTACATTTGCCAATGAATCACCGAATGAAGGTCAACTAACTCAACTGGTAGAACTCCCTTCCTCCGTTTCGCCTCCTATTCCCGAACCATCGGTTAATATTGGGTTATTGGTAATCGGTTGTTTAGCTTTTATTAAACTCATTAGTAGTCGAAAAAAACCTAAATCCAGTTAAACTAAATAAACAGTGAATTTGTGATTGATTCTTATTCCTTAATTGGTCTAACAGCAATCACTGCAGGACGAGGAGAATCATTTAATTGTTTACCCGGCCAGTTAGAACCCAAGGGAACAGTCCTTGTTTGCATAAACTCTTCTCCTGAGGTAGTTAAAATAGAATATTCCCGTTTTTCGCTGGCCATATTTTGACGGGTTCCGTTCGCTTCCCCTGGGTGTTGTACCGCTAAAAATAGGGTTTGTTGATCCTCTGTTAACCAGGGCCCAGTCATTTCGACTTCCATCGGTCCAATGGCAAAAGGAAACGCCATACCTTTATTCTCTCCATGCAGGGGTAAATACCACAGGGTATTGTTACCAAAAATCCCGATTAGGCTTTTTGTACTGACTGGTTCCCCATCTTTGAGACGATCCTTAATTTCTTTGTTATGACCACTGGTCGACATATCCGTAACCATCCATAAGTCTCCCTGGTTATCAAACATGAGGTTATCCGGGTTAGAAAACCCCATCCCTCCCTTAGCTGGTTCTCCTCCTGTGGCTAAGATATCCCAACGAAAACCCATGGCCGCTGGATCGTTTTCATCTTCTGTGATCTTCATGATCCAACCATATTCATAATTCATTTCCCCATCCGGTCCGCGAAATACCCCCTTATCCGGTCCACCATCACCCCCAGGAGTCCCCGAAGTAAAGGTAACGTATAATGTGCCATCTTCCCCTATTTCTGTGTCTTCTGGACGGGCTGTACAGGTGATTCCGGCGGCATTACCGGCAAAATGAGCATCGATCAAAATCGCCCCTTGTTTTTCTTCTGGGGTTCCTACATAGAGATCCCCTAACGTCTTGAATTTGTCTTTAAAATTAATAATGTCTTGATCCTCAGTGACTTTGATCATTCCCCCGGCTTGGCGATCGCTATTGGGTAAGGTTACCATACCCCCTTGAACCGTAGAAGGTAACACAGGATCAATAGGGGTTTCAGGGGTTAACGCCACCCATTTTCCCGTTCCGTCAGGGTTAAAAACGGCACCGTATAACATTCCTGACTCCATTAACCTAGAGTTATTCTTATCTTTGGGATCAACAATATTCTGATCGGAAACAAACTTATAAAGATGGCCCCCTCTGCGATCGCATCCTGAATAAACGGCCAACTTTCTCCCTGTTTCGGCACGAAACCCCACTGCTTCATGACGATAACGGCCTAACCAAGTATGTTTAGTCCCGTAATCATCTTTATCACTGGGATCGACTTCTACCATCCAACCATATTTATTACCAGCTAAACCAAATACATTCCCCCGTCCATCAATAAACTTGTCGTTAAACACAAAAGGGGTGACAGAGGGATCTAAGGAGGAACCATCGGCCATCACCGCTTCAGGCACTTGATCTTGTATATTTTCTTCTGCACTGAGTACCGTTCCCCAGGGGGTGGTTCCCCCGGCACAGTTTTGAAAGGTTCCGATGATTTTACTGCCCAAACCGTCTTCGTAACCGAGTTTCTTCTCCTTCTCAAAAATGTTGACTCCTGGGCCTGTGGCTTTAAGATAATGACCATCTGCTAACCCGGATAGCCCTGTAATACGTCGATCAGCTTCTGAATAGGTGCGTTGCCATTGGCCTTGAGCATTTTTAGCCAGGGAAATGACACCTATTCCTTGATCAATTAAGGCTTCAGAGGCGATCGCTTCTATGTTAGCTTTGAGGGGATCAGCTTGGGGTAATGCAAACCCGTTAATTTCTCCATTATTTTTATCGGCAACGACTTTCACTGCTTCAAAAGGTAGGGTTTTTCCGATTACGGTTTCGTAGGTTTCCCTCCAAGTTTTCCCACTAATATATTCAAAATTAATGGTTAAAAATCCCTCATTTTCTTGGGTTTCAATGAAGGATAAATAATCATTATTATAACCAAAGCGAGAGTTTCCCACTTTGTCCCCCCATTGAGCAATCACATCATAGGTAAATCCTTCGGGTAATACCACATCGTCCACTACTTCGTAGGTGTTATAAGTTAATTTTTGTTGTTCATCACTTAAATTATCAAGGGTTAACGGAATCGGTAGTTTAACAGGAGTAAACTTAAAAGATTCACTGGCTTTGATCAGCTTATTAACCGTATCTTTACCTTGACCAGCCACCCTAAAAGGACTCGATAAAGCCTTAGTTCCTTGAGATAATAAGGCTGTCCCTGTGCTAACTCCTAAAAATTTTAAAAGATCCCGTCTTTTCATTATCATAAACTCTTCTTAACTTGATGGATTAAGCTTTCTAGAGGGAATATTTTAAACTATTTTTCTCTTTTTTTTCTTATTGTTTTCTTAACTTTTTAAGGGAATTATTGATTATGAATAATAGAATTGCTATGATGATAAGAACTATATAGCAATCAGGAATGATATATGAGAACCAATCAGGACATAATAATATTATGTCCCTACAAGAGCGATTTGTAGGGGTTTAACACTCTTAAACCCTTTCTCACAACTGAAACCTGATTGCTATAGATAGTCAGACATCAATATAATCAACTGTTTCAAGAAATGTAAATAATTTTTTAAAACGAAAGGCAATAGTTTTAATCTTCCTCTGCTCCCCACTTCCGTCTCCCCCACTCCAGGTACTTATCTATGGCAAGTCTTTCGATTATTATTCCTACTCTCAATGAAGAAGAGTGCTTAGGACGTACTTTATCGTGTCTAAGTTCGTTAGAACCCCCTGCACAAGAAATAATTATTGTCGATGGTGGCAGTCAAGACAAGACCTTAAGCATTGCCGATGATTATGACATTACTTTAATAACGTCTTCTAGTCAGGGAAGAGCGATTCAAATGAATCAAGGGGCAAGGGTAGCCACTGGGGATTATTTGTGCTTTGTTCATGCTGATACCTTAGTTCCAGTGGATTTAGTTACCGTGATTGAAAAGACATTGAATCATCAGCACATTGCTTGTGGTGGTTTTATTTCCCTAATGAAAGGGCCTCAAACAACCCGATGGGGAACATCTTTGCACAACTATTTGAAAACCTACTACGCACCGTTACTATTTCGTCCCCATCTCTTTTTCTTCAAAGGGTTGCGATTATTATTCGGAGATCAAGTTATGTTTTGTCGTCGGGCTGATTTCTGGCAATGTGGCGGTTTTGATAGTAATCTTCCCATCATGGAAGACGCTGATTTATGTTTAAAATTAGTTGCTTACGGCAAAATTTGTTTACTCAACCATGTGGTAGAATCATCAGATCGTCGTGTGGCTAAGTTAGGGGCGTTAAAAGCTAATCTCATTTATCTTTGGATAGGCATTCTTTGGGGGTTAGGGGTTAGTGCCAGTTATCTCAAACAATTTTATGCTGAGATTCGTTAATTTATGATTTGATGGGTTATGAGAGTTTGTTACTCTTTAAAATGGAATTTATTAAACTCGCTCATTGGACTTCGATTTCCCGATGTTGCTGATATTTCCACTGAAGAATTAGCCATCTGGCTTGAAGATGACAATAAAACAGACCCGGTGCTTTTAGATGCTCGAAGCAAGAGTGAATATGCGATTAGTCATCTTCGGGGGGCTGATTGGATGCCTCACGATTTACCAGAAATAGGGTCTTTTATGAACGGTTCTAAAACGACTCCCATTATTACTTATTGTTCTGTAGGATACCGTTCAGCTATTCTAGCTCAACGACTACAAAACATGGGCTACGAAAAAGTATTTAATCTCAAAGGTTCTCTCTTTTTGTGGTTTAGTGAGAATCGTCCTGTGTTCTGTGGAGAGGAAATCGTCTCATTTATTCACCCATTAAATTTATTTTGGTCTTTGTGGCTCTGAAGAAAAAAATGAAATAAACTCCTCTAAAATGGGATTGACTAATTCCGGCGCTTCGTCTTGGGGACAATGGCCCACACCTTCAAGGGGAATGAATCTATCGACTGTCGGATAGTTAGCCCACTCTTGGGCAATTTCGATTTTTTCCCAGGGGTCTTTAGTCCCCCATAAAAGGATAGTAGGACAGGTTAAACGGGGTAATAAGTCTTCGGGTAAGGGACCTTGAGAATAGGCGGTAAAGGCTAAAAATACCTCCACTGCGCCTTTATCTTGGGCCGGTTTCAGTAAGAGTTCAACTAATTCATCGGTAACGGCCTCGGGTCGGTGATAGGCTTGTAAAAGAATGTTTCTAACGGTGCGTGGTTTAGCAATTTGAGAAAAAAACAAGGAACCAATGGCTTTATTGGTCAAAATACGCTGCATGGTATTGGCCCCTACCCGACGATACCAGGGTAAACCGGCTTGTTTGCGCTCATGAAGTAACCGTAATGAACAATTGAGGGCAGCCACTCCTAACACCCATTTCGGGTCATTGACTGCGGTTTGCATCACCACGACACAACCGATAGAGTTACCCACCAAAACCGCCGGACTTCGTACCACGTCCCGACAAAAATCAGCTAACTGTTGTCCCCAAGTTTCAAATGTATAGTCAATTTCTTGTTTTGGCATCGGTTTGGCCGAACCACCAAAACCCAATTAAGTCTAAAGCATAACAGCGACAAGTTTTGCCTAACACGGGAAGATTTTTTCGCCAATGTCTCCAAGATGCGCCAAAACCATGCACTAACACCACGGCCGGTCCTGTGTCCCCACACTGACTATAGGTGATAGGATAGCCTCGCCAATGCCAGGTTTTTTCATCCCCTGGGAGGATAGGGTTTTGGGTAGATGACTGTACCATTGAGATTGTATGTTAAAAAAGTTTCTATTATTTACTAAACTTAACATACAACATTGTTTAGTTAATGGGTCGCGCTACACCCTGCGATTTCTCGAATCAGCAAAATTCTTGAACGAAGATAAGCGTTAATGACACCACAGTCTTCTGAAGATAGCTTTTGCTTGGCACTTAGCTTATTGAGTATCTGGTTGATTAAATCTGAGTCATTTAACCCCGTTAACGTCTTTCCAGGACTTTCGTCAATAATTGACCAAAGTTGTCTCATAATTGTTGTATTCACTATTGTTTCCTCGTCGAGTGGTTACTTTTATTGAGGCAAGAATTTTTATCCTTGTTTCCATCAGACTTGTTGAAAATCCTAAGAAATTTATAACGGGTTTGACATCCCCCAAATGGTAAATTTATCATATCTATAAAAAACTTTTTCTTTCCTTACACCAATCTCAGGAATCTTCCCAAATTTCTGAGAAATCGGTGAGAAAACCCGATACAAAAGTTTAAAGATTAGAGAAAATTAAAGTTTAGTTACGAGATAAAAACTTAACATTTTTCTAACACTATACAATACAAGAGATCGAGGATAATGACAAGGTCTCCGAGTTCGATTTTGTTATAATTTGAAAGCGGAGACGAAAATTATTAATTATTCATGGATTAATTAGGGTTTTTTTCGTAATAACTGAGTTAACTTATTCACTAATGTTTCTAACCAATGAATAGCTGAGTCTAGCCATTCTAAAACCTTAACTAAAGGATGTTTAATATAGCCACTACTTTTTGCTTCTGTCTCCACCCAATTTGATGAATTTCTATCTATTTGATGGTTAGATTGAGGATAATTTAAATGAGTGTTTTTTTGAGAGTTATTGCTTTTTTGTAAATTAGAGGTAGATTTTACTAAAGATTGACTATTTTTTGCAAAATTATGTTTTCTTTTTTTGCTTTTTCTAAAAGATGGTTTAGGTTGATGAGATGATGGATCAGATTGAGATAAAAAATTAGAAGAAGATTGACCCGAATCAGAATGATTATCAGAAGGAACCTGTTGATATAAATCATCCCAAGATAACCAAGAATTATCAAGTGTCTCAGATGATGATTGTAAACTTTTCGGAGTTGAACCTGATGTTAATTTTTGGTGAGGAGTCACCCGATTAAAAAAGTAGTCAATGGCAGCATAAATCAGAAATTCTATGCGGAAGGGATCATCATTATCAATATTTAAAGACTCATTACTTTTTTGCCTAATATGTTCTCTCCATTGTTGCAATTTCTGTTGGAAAGAAAAAGATGATGGTAATAATTTTGTGCTATTTTCTTCTTGAAAAACCGGTGATGGTTTTGATAAAGTAGTAATCGTATTTTGTGGAACCACAGGTACTAAAGAAGATTCTCCAAAGAAATCTAGGGTCATGGCTAATGTTCCCGTTTGCATCCAACCCATGACTTGCCAAAACCAACGAATGGGAGGTAAAACATGATATTCATCTTCAGAAAAGGTGTGAATTAATCCTAAACTATCCCTTTTATTTTGTTTCAAATCGTACCAATAATTAGCAGTTTCTAAGCGAATATAGTTCTTTAAATGCTTTTGTTGCGTCTCCGAAAGAATATCAATAATTGTGTTATTTTCAGCCACTAAAATTAGGTTATGACTCTCTATTTCACTCGCGACTCCTTGAATCATGAGAGGCGTTTTTTTATGATGATTATTGTTGCCTATTGGTTTGTTTTTGCCTTGGGTTAGACAATGTTCGGTTTCTTGAAAAACCCGTTTTAAAGGTCGATCAACTTGAGGAGTCGAAGCAACAGGATTATTGTTAGGTAATGCTAATGAAGTGAAACTACGTCTTAACTGTTTACGGGTTGCCCGTCCTGCCTGTACCATTAGATAGACAGGGTAAATGAGGATTTGTATGCTCCATTCTGCCCCGACTCTCAGATATTGCGCGCTACGAATTAAGCGATCGCGCCATCGTAAAGATTGACGGTTAACAAAGTTAAAGAGTTTGCTTTTGTACGGTTGATGGTTAGGTGAGTCCATTATCAGTTACCAGTTATCAGTTATCAGTGGCCCGTCAAATTTATCGGTTACTGTTCACTGTTGTAGTTTGCCTCGGTTTAATTTTAGAACTTGTGTTGTAAATTTTTCTACCAGTTCTAATTGATGGTTTACCATAAGAACGGTCATTGTCGCCTCTGCTGTTATCTTCTTTAACACTTCGATCAGTTGTAACCCTTTGTCACGATCTAAAGCAGAGGTGGGTTCATCTAATAATAATAAGGTCGGTTCCATCATTAAACCTCTGACAATAGTGATTAATTGTCGTTGTCCTAAAGATAGTTGTAACTCATTGCGTTCTAACCAATCATCAGGAATGGATAATTGCGATCGCCAGTAGTCCAGTCGTTGATTAATTTCAGTAGGGGATAATTTTTGTAATTTTAGAGGATAAACTAGAGTTTCTTGGACTGTCATCCCTAATAATTTCGGTTCTTGGGGAACTAAAACAATTTTTTGACGCAGGGGAATAACTTGTAATTGTTTTAGGGGTTGAGATTCAAATAAAATTGATCCGCTAGTGGGATCATTTAAACGATTAATTAGACGTAATAGAGTGGTTTTACCCGATCCCGACGGGCCAACAATGCAATAGCGATCGCCCCGATTAACCGTAAAAGAAATATTCTCTAACAATTGATGTCTTCCCAAAGGATCACTTAATCCCACATTAGATAATTGTAATAATGGTTTCATTGATCCTTGCATCTTGGCCTCATCATTTTTAGTGATAACTGGTCACTGTTCACTCATTGGACGTTTGACCATGTTCTCGTCCTGGCACATTCTCTAAAGACGCTAAAATGGCTTGAGAACCGGCAATAATGTCCCTTTCTTCTCCTCCTAAATATAACCGTCCAAAGCTACCAATGGCCGAAACCTGTAAAATATTGATTAAAGCTGCTTTTTCCGCTTCATTCGCTGCTAAGGCTGCATAGGCTGCCGGTTGAACCTCAAGGACGTATAACGTCTGTCCTGCGAGTAACATTTGTCCCCGGCGGTTACGATTCACTAATTGTGCTTGATAAGCGTCGATATTACGAATGATTTGACTAGAAACTACCCTCGGTTTGAGACAGTCTCGCCGTTTCACTCCTAATGCTGCTAAAATGGCTTGTCCGGCTGCTTTAGTTTCCCCTTGGTTAGTTGAATGAATTTCTAAAAGGCCGTACAGTCGTTCGACAAATTGTACCCCAGGACGAACCACGGCCGATTTTAAGGCTACATCAGTAATACGATTAATTTCTATCCCTGGGGAAATTTCAATCCACAAAGAAGCATCCCCCGGCAAGGGTAAAAAGCCTAATGCAACGGTTCCAATATAGGCCGCGTGTTGCGATTGTAAACGATCTAGATAAACGTAACTTCTTAATTCAACGCCCAAGATTTAACTCTCCGATGCTTATTCAGTAAGCTGTCATAAATTTGTCTCCTACAACAAATTACCATGTTTGACTTTTTAACTATCAAGAATCATCTATATGACCTGTAGATACGAACAAATGTTCGCATCAATTGGGGTCAAACAGTATGACCAAGGTAACAGCCTTGGAGGGAACGGGCAAGGGTTCTCCCCCTCACAAAAGGGGGAGTTAGAGGGGGTGGCAATAGTGCATTCTATCAACCTATTCCCTTAAAGCCATACATTGTCTTTTTTAAATGTAAAATTAAAATAAAATAGACAAAAATCTATATAAACCCTAGAAAATTTTTTAGTAACATCTCTTTTCAAATTGTTACAAAAGTTTATATAATAGGGGAAAGCAAACCTGAGTATTTATTACTAACTTATGGTTATCACCGAAATTCCCTGGCTTACAGCAATCATTCTTGTCCCTCTAGTGTCGGCGTTTGCCATTCCTTTGATTCCTGACAAAGAAGGCAAAACGGTTCGTTGGTATGCTTTAGGGGTGGGTTTATTCAACTTCGCCTTAACGATATACGCGGTTTTCAATGAATACAACTTCAACAACAGCAGTTTTCAGCTAGAAGAAACCTATGCTTGGGTTCCCCAACTCGGTTTAAACTGGTCAGTGGGTATCGATGGGTTATCGATGCCTTTAATTGTTTTATCAGGACTAATTACCACTTTAGCGTTATTAGCCTCTTGGAGAGTTGAGAAAAAGCCTCGCTTATTCTATTTCCTCATGTTAGTGCTTTATAGCGCGCAAATGGGTGTATTTGCTGCACAAGACTTATTATTGTTCTTCTTTATGTGGGAACTAGAGCTAGTCCCCGTCTATATATTAATTTCTATTTGGGGTGGCAATAAGCGTCTTTATGCAGCCACAAAATTTATTTTATATACAGCCCTGGCTTCCATTTTTATCTTAGTGGCAGCCCTAGGTATGGCTTTCTATGGTGACACAGTTACCTTTGATATGGCCCAGTTAGGGATGAAAGAGTTTCCCCTGGCCCTAGAACTATTAGCTTATGCAGGATTTTTAATCGCTTTTGGTGTAAAACTTCCTATTTTCCCCTTACATACTTGGTTACCGGATGCTCACAGCGAAGCCTCTGCCCCCGTCTCCATGATTTTAGCCGGTGTTTTGTTGAAAATGGGCGGTTACGGGTTAATTCGCTTCAACATCGAAATGTTGCCGGATGCTCATATTAAGTTTGCCCCCTTACTGCTTATTTTAGGGGTGGTTAACGTGGTGTACGGGGCGTTTACCGCGTTTGGTCAAACTAACCTCAAACGTCGTCTCGCTTCATCTTCTATCTCTCACATGGGCTTTGTTCTCATTGGTATTTCCTCCTTTACTGAGTTAGGCATGAATGGGGCAGTGTTACAAATGGTATCCCACGGTTTGATTGCAGCAGCCTTATTCTTCCTTTGCGGTAGCACTTATGAACGCACCCATACCTTAATGATGGACGAAATGGGTGGTTTAGCCAAGAAAATGCCCAAAACCTTCGCTTTATTTACGGCAGCGTCTATGGCATCCTTGGCATTACCTGGAATGAGTGGATTTGTGGCAGAATTAACCGTATTCTTAGGGGTGGCTAATAGTGATGTCTATAGTTCCACCTTTAAAACTGTAGTTATCTTTTTAACTGCAGTGGGCTTAATTTTAACCCCCATTTACCTCTTATCCATGTTACGGGTTGTATTCTACGGTGAAAAGAACGAAGGGTTAAAGTTAGATGGCTTTAGCTTAGATGCTAAACCCCGTGAAGTGTTCATCACTGCTTGTTTATTACTCCCTATCATCGGTATTGGGTTATATCCTAAGTTAGCGACTACAACTTATGATGTGAAAACCGTAGAAGTCGCTTCTAAAGCCCGTGCTGCTCTACCTACCATCGCTCAACAACAAGAAATGTCTCGTCAAAATAATATTGATGAAGAGTTAGCTTCAACCGTATTTGTTGCACCTGAAATTGATTAATCACGGTTAAATCAATTAAATAATAATTAGTAGGGGCTTAATAATATTAAGCCCCTATGGTTTTAAGGTCGATAGAATTGTTATCTTGATAAAAGAGGAACAGTTACAGGATAAAATAATGAGTGAAAAAGAACGTAAACCTTGGGATTTTAAGCGTTTTATTACAACATTAAATGACTTTGAGTTAATTCCTTTTATTAGTGATCTGCAAAAACGATTCAAAAAAAATAATCCCATCTCACCAAAACAAAAAAATAGCACTATGGGTATGATATTAGTTACAGGAGCTACCGGAGGCGTAGGTAAGCGTGTGGTTGCCCGTTTATTAGCTCAAAATTATCACGTCCGCGCCTTAGTTAGAGATAAAGAAACAGCAAAAAATCTCTTTGATGAAAGGGTAGAACTGGTTCAAGGGGATGTTACCCGTCCCGAAACCTTGACCCCACGACTATTAGACAATGTTTCGGCGGTTATCTCCTGTGTGGGAACCCGGGTTCAACCGGTCGAAGGAGATACCCCCAACCGTGATAAATATTATCAAGGCACTAAATTTTATATGCCACAAGTGGTGGATAGTCCCCAAGCAGTGGAATATTTAGGGATGAAACATTTAACCGAAAAGGTAAAAAAATATATTAGGTCTGATACAAAATTATTATTCGATTTTACCCATCCCACCGAACAAATAAAAGACACTTGGGGTGCAGTGGATGATGTGGTGATGGGAGGAGTCAGCGAAAGTAGTATTCGTTTAGAACAAGATAAAGCGGTATTTTCTGGGAATGTTTCAACCGCTAATAATGGGGGGTTTGCCTCAGTAAGAACGAAAAATATTAACCCACCTTTAGATTTATCTGATTATGAAGGCATAGAATTAAGGGTACAAGGAGACGGCAAACGCTATAAGTTTATTATTCGTTGCGAAGGTAAATGGGATGGTGTGGGTTATAGTTACTCCTTTGATACCTTTAATAATACGCCCACAACAGTACGTATTCCCTTTTCTGAGTTAATACCCGTTTTTCGTGCCAAAACTGTGCCAGAAATGGGCAACTTTGACCCCAGTTGTGTCTATTCCATGCAACTCATGCAAACAAAATTCGAGTATGATGGAGCTTTAAACCCGAAGTTTTCCCCCGGTTTATTTCGTCTAGAAGTCACTTCTATTAAAGCTTACGGAGGAAGTGCAAATACACCACAATTTATTTTAATTAGTTCGGCGGGTGTCACTCGTCCGGGTCGCTCTGATCTTAACCTAGAAGAACAACCCCCTGCTGTGAAAATGAACGATAAACTGGGTGGTATTCTCACCTGGAAATTGAAAGGAGAAGACGTGCTACGGGAAAGTGGGTTAAACTATACCATTATTCGACCTTGTGCCTTGACGGAGAACCCTGGGAATAAAGCCTTAATCTTTGATCAAGGAGATAATTTAAAAGGGCAAGTGAGTCGAGAAGCGATCGCCGATCTCTGTTTACAAGTGTTACGGTGGCCAGAAGCTTGTCAAAAAACCTTTGAAGTATGCGAAGATGAAAAACCAGACCAGGGACAGACCAAACCAGCGATCGCAGCTTTAGAAACAGATTAACATGACAACTCTATTCATTGTTGGAACCGATACAGAAGTGGGTAAAACGGTGGTAACATCAGCGTTAGCTGCTTATTGGCAAACCTATCGCCCCTCTCAGTCATTGGGGATCATTAAATTAGTGCAAACTGGCACAGGGGACGCAGAACATTATCAACGGTTATGGCCTGATGTCGAAGTGGTCAACCCCTTACGATATGACACCCCTGTGGCTCCTCCTGTGGCGGCTGAGAGGGAAAACCGCCCAATTCCATTAAATCAGGTCTGGCAAGGGTTAAATGACCTACAACAGCGAAAAAAAACTCGTTTTAGCGGAGGGACTGGGGGGCTTAGGTTCTCCTGTTACTTGGGAGTTAACTGTGGCTGATCTCGCAGGAGAGTGGCGTTTACCGACGGTGTTAGTGGTTCCCGTCAAGTTAGGGGCGATCGCTCAAACCGTGGCCAATGTAGCCTTAGCCCGTCAGTGTAAAGTTAATTTAAAAGGAATTATTTTTAGTTGTCCTAATGCCCTTTCTGACGAAGAAATTGCTGATTTTATTCCTATTTCTCTCATACAATCTTTAACACAAGTTCCTATTTTGGGCATTATTCCCTACTTAGAAAATATCAATGATATGAGTAAATTAGCTCATGTTGCTTCTAATTTAGAGTTAGAAATATTATTTTAAATCAGTGAACAGTTTTCAGTTACCAGTTACCAGTTTTTGTTCACTGTTTACTGTTCACTGTTTACTGTTCACTATTCAATTAGAACTTATAAGTAGCCCGTAAAACCCCTACCCAGATCGTATTGTTATCTTCATCCCCTTCAGGATTGATCACCGTATAGAAACCGGGAGTTAACAAAATACCATCAGTCAGAGGATATTTGTATTGAGCCTCAATGATATAAGGTGTGTCTTTATCGATAGACTGTAAGTCTCCAGGAAGAGTCTCGACCCGTTCGGCGGTAACATATTGTCCACCACCCACAGAAAGAACAGCTCCTTCTTTAAACAAATCAACCATAGACAGGATAGCCGACCAAGTCCATAAGTCAGCCCCTAAACCACGACGATCATCACCATTAGCAGGGTTTGCATATCCTTGAGCGCGAGCTAATGCGTAAGCACCGGTAGCATATAGGTGGAATGTATCATTAATGCGCCAATCTCCTGTAATACCGTAACTATCCCGAAGGGTAGCTGCATCAAAGAAAGGATCACTCGCAACACG
>NZ_PRLH01000154.1 GCF_003013815.1 Cyanothece sp. BG0011
AGGATGGCCAACAGGGCAACAGTGCCGGCGGTGACCCAAATGCCCACACTTTTCTTGAGAGGGGTCTTTTTGCCATGAGCCAGGGTCACAATGGTGTTATTGTAAGCTTCTAGGGCATTGACGAGATCAAACAGTTGGGAGACACTTAAACTGACAGAAGAATGAGAGGCTTGAGAGGCTAATGATCCCAAGGTTAAATGATGGGTTAATAACCCTTGAGGGGATAAGGAAGGGGTGACAATGGTTTCTGTTTCCTTTCTATCTGGGTTAAGTTGGGAGAAGGGCTGATCTTGTTTGCCTTCTATGTAAGAGACGGTTTTGTGAAGGAAATTTTTAACATAGGTTTGAACCACGTTCCGTAATAGTTCGAGTTGAATGCGATCGCCTTTAATGGTCACTTGATCTTCTTCGAGGAGTCGAGGATCGTCAAATTGCAGTTCAAATTCTATGTTATCTAAAGAGACTAATTCGCCCCAACGGGAGAGTAAAGGGCGTTTATCCCATAGTTTTAGGGTACAGGTAGGAGGGGTATAGGTTTGAAGGGGTGTATTATTGAATAACATCATAGTTAGGACAGGCAAAAGGCAACGGGGTTATGACGATGTGTAATTACATTGACTGAGATAGTTAATTTAATCAAGCATTGGTTTGGCTTAAGACTGATAATCTAGCAAAGCTAACCATAAGCGATCGTAGCTACTCTCTTCACTGTAGAATAATAGGTCAATTAATAATTTAGAGGCTAATTGCATTTGTTGGGAGGGTGAAAGATTAGGGTGATTGGCTTCTTTTGAATAAAAACGTTGAAAATTCTCTAAATAGTTGCCTAATAAGGTCGTTTTGGCTGGATCTTTATTTTGTGCTGTCAGTTGTTCTAGGAGGGTAACAGCGCGACGAATTAATTCTTGATGTTGTTGGTTAATGTAGCAAATAATGAGAATTAGCGATCGCATTTGTTCAATGGTCAAGCTATTTAAAGGGTTGTCTGGGGTGGTTGTGTCTCGGTTTGACCACAGTGCGACGTTTTCGACTAAAGTGGTGTTAACATCTAAGTCGAGGGCGGCTTGTAGAAGCATATCTGCATCTATGGAAATCAAACACTCACTGGCCAACAAGACTAAATCGAGATGGGTTTGCATCTGATAAAGTTGTTGTGGAGTGGGTGGGTTAGTTAGGGGGGTATCTCCCCAAGTCGGGACTGACTGAGACATTTTCACCACTGTGGACAGACAACAATATGTTTCGTCCTTAATATAACAATCTTTTTCAGATATAAATGATTAGGAGTATTTTATGAGTCTAGAAGCGAGTGCTGCTGATATGGCCATTCAAGAAAATTTAGAACAATTTTTAGTGGTTTTATCGGTTTCTTTGAGTGTCGCCACCATTTCTCGTATTTTTTCTTGGTTTCGACAAATTCCTTACACCCTTTTATTGGTGATTGTTGGCTTAGGATTAGCGTTTGTTGATGTTCGTTTGGTTAATCTTTCTCCTGAATTAATTCTAGAGATTTTCTTACCTCCTTTACTATTTGAAGCGGCTTGGAATATTCGCTGGCGAGAGTTAAAAGAAAATTGGATTCCTGTTGTATTGTTTGCCATTATTGGGGTAATTATTTCGGTTCTTGGTATTGCTTTGGCCTTGAGTGAATTCACTCATTTAGCTTTACCCATTGCTTTATTAGTTGGGGCTAGTTTATCGGCCACTGATCCGGTTTCTGTGGTGGCTTTATTTAGAGAATTAGGGGCTAGTAAAAAGTTAACAGTTTTGATGGAAGGAGAGAGTTTATTTAATGATGGGGTGGCGGTTGTTGCTTTCTTATTATTAGTAGGAATACCGTTAGGAACCGAAGTATTTTCTGTGACGGATACGGTAGTTAGTTTTTTTAAGTTTGTTGGCATTGGTATCGGTTTAGGCTGTTTAGTAGGTTTTGGTATTTCCTATTTAACTCAACGGTTTGATCTGCCTCTGGTTGAGCAATCTTTAACCTTGGTTTCTGCCTATGGGACTTATTTAATTACGGAAGAATTAGGGGGTTCTGGGGTTATTTCTGTGGTAACGGTTGGTATTATTTTAGGTAATTTTGGCTCTCGCATTGGCATGAATCCTAGAACGAGATTATTAGTGTCTGAATTTTGGGAGTTTCTAGCATTTTTTGTGAATTCAATTGTCTTTTTATTGATTGGTGACCAAATTCAGTTTGATAGTTTAAGCGATAATTTAGATATTATTGCCATTGCTATTGTTGCTGTTTTAGTGACTCGTTTTATTGGGATTTATGGATTGGCAAATTTGAGTAATACGTTTACTAAAGTTGATATCAGTTTACCGGAACAAACGGTACTGTGGTGGGGTGGTTTAAGAGGTTCGGTTTCTATTGCTTTGGCGTTAAGTGTTCCTGTTTCTTTGAATGGAAGACAAGATATTATTGATACGGTATTTGGTGTGGTTTTATTTACCCTATTAATTCAAGGGTTAAGTACACAATGGGTACTGAAAAAATTAGACTTAGTGGGAGATCAACCCTTACGTCAAGAATATTCCGAATTATTAGCCAGAAAAATTGCATTAGGACGAGTTATTGACTATTTTCAAACGTTAGATGAATCTCCGAGTGTTAACTCAGAATTTTATCGTTATGAGAAAGAATTAGTAACGGGACAATTAAAATCGATAGAAGAAAAAATTGCGGATTTTCAACAAAAATATCCTCAGTTAGAAGCGATAGCTATGCAACAACTCAAAGAAACATTATTAGATATTGAAGCGGATACCTATGCTGAGTTAATTCGTAATGGAAAATTAGGAAAAGATTTGTCTCCTATTGTGTTAGAAATTTTAACAGAAAGTAGTGAACATTAAGCAGTTCTCAATTAAGTATTATTGAGAACTAATTAATACAAATCCCCTGGTTTTCTTAGAAACTGAATCAACGGTGTTAGTTGCCTTCCAAAGGTCTTCTGCTTTGACCCACACCGGGGGATATTTGTAACGAGAAACGTCTAAAATTAAAAAGCGATCGCTTTGTTCATTATAGGCTGCAATGGGGGAAATATGACCCCCTCTTTCTTGTCCAATACTAGACCGTAAATAGTTCACTAAAACAAAATTATTTTCTTGTTTTAAATTAGTTATAATTCGTTGGCGAAATTCGGATAAACTAACTTCATCTCCGTGATAAACCTCAACCTCAAGGGGATAACTTTTTAGTAAACCCCCTAATTCTTGTAAGGTCATTCCCTGCCGAGAAACGGTTTCTTTTGTAATAATAGTTTCTGTTTTTGGGTTATCGAAAAAATTCTCTTGCGTAAAGCGATGATACATCACCCATTCTGTCGCTTTTGGGGCAGGAATAGACAAAGCATTTAACACCATGACGATACTGGCCACCCCACAAAAGGCTAAGTTTTCTTGAGTTTCAAATTGAAGACTTAAAGGGATATAATCTTGACGAGCCTGACTTTCTATTAATAACGTTTCCCCTTGAGAAGAATTAAAGTTAATTAAGTTTTCATCTAGGGGTAAACTGGTTTGAGCTAGGAGTTGACTCGGAACCAAACCAACCCCTAATAATAAAAGTTTTGCAACTCGCTTTTTAAGTTTCATTGACGTTAATTACAAAATTTTTCCACACAACGGATAAACATTTCCACCCCTAACGGTAGCACAGTTTCGTCAAAATCAAAGCGAGGATGATGATGGGGATAAGCTAAGCCTTTTTCGGCATTAGCTGACCCTAAAAAGAAGTAACACCCTGGCACTTCTTCTAAAAAGAAAGACATATCTTCCCCTCCCATGGTTTGACAAGTTGGGGCAATTCCTGCAGGGGTTTCGACCACTTCTAAGGCCACAGATTTAACTAACGCTGCCATGTTTTCATGATTAATAACCGGAGGATATAACCGCCAATAATCTAACTCATAATCGGCTCCGTACCCTTGACAAATTCCTTGAACAATATCTTCAATTCTTTGACCAAAATAACCCTCAAATTCAGGATTAAAATAACGCACCGTTCCACTCATGCTGGCCGTATCTGCAATCACATTTAAAGCAGTTCCGGCGTGTAATTCTCCTACTGTTACCACCGCAGAATCAATGGGATTAACATTACGAGAAACAATCGATTGTAAAGCATTAACAATTTGTGCGCTCACCACTACAGAATCGATGGTTTGATGAGGCATGGCCCCGTGACCCCCTTTCCCGAAGATATTGAGCCGGAAACACTCCACAGCAGCCATTAATGGACCGCTACGGACTCCCACCGTTCCCAAAGGGAGATTATTCCACAAATGTAGCCCGATAATGCCATCCACATCAGGATTGTTTAAGACACCGGCTTCTATCATGGGTTTTGCCCCTCCTGGACTTTCTTCGGCGGGTTGAAAAATGATTTTGACGGTCCCTTTAAAGTCTTGACGGTGTTGCCAGAGATAGGAAGCGGTTCCTAAGGCGATGGTTGTATGGCCATCGTGTCCACAAGCGTGCATAGTTCCTTCGTGGAGGGAACGATAAGGGACTTCATTTTCTTCGTGGATGGGTAACGCATCCATATCTGCACGAATGGCTAAGACAGGCCCGGGATGGGGACTGTCAATGGTAGCAACAATCCCCGTTTTAGCAATTCCTGTTTCATGGGGAATCCCCATTTCTGTTAACTTTTGAGTGATAAAATTAGCGGTTATTTCCTCTTGAAACCCTAATTCTGGTCGTTGGTGTAGATAGCGTCGCCATTCTACTAATTGAGGGTGAAGGTTACGGATTTCGAGACGAATTTGTGAAAAGTTAAGGGAATTGGCTTGAGGAAAGGTAGAAATCATTGCAGAGATGATGGATATTAACAAAAAAGTTCCGATCTTTCCTATTATAGAGCCTATCAGTTATCAGCTATTCAAAATTTAGAATGTAGAATGTAGAATTTAGAATTAATTTAACATTCTGCACTCTATATTCTTATCACTGTTCAACAATAATGATGATACTTTTTATAAAGATCAAGCATAACTAATTTTTTCTTGAAATCTTTAGGCTGTCGGTATTGATTCCAACTATATTGTCGACGGATTGATTCTACTGTTTTATCGAATTTATTCCAATTTCCTAACACTTCTATTAGTTTCTGAAATTGAGCATAAACCTTAACATATTTAGCTCGCAAAACAATATATTGTAACATCGTTGCATAGGTCAAGGGATTATTTTTTTCTTGGGGAATTTCCAAAATTTTTCCTAATTGCTCAAAAACTTTGTTTTGTGTTTTAACTATTTTGACTAAATTACTCGTTTTTTTAATGTCTTGAGTTTTCAAAACATCGACTACATTAGAAACTTTTTGTAAAATGGAGTAATTGGTCAGTTGGTATTTTTTAAAGAGATAAAGTAGTTTCAGTCCTAGTTCATCTTTATAGGTTAAACTATCCAAAGCATTGACGTAACATTCTAAGGCTCTTTTTCCTTTTTCTGTTTTGATTTTGGGCAAAACTTCCGTCAACTCTTGGTGAATAAATTGATAAAATCTTTCGTTTGAAATATCTTGTTCTAGTAAATGAAAGACTAATTTATAAAAATTTTGTTGTTGAGAACTACGATGAAGTAATTCGATGTGTTCAATCGCCAAAAAACTGTTTTTAGCTTCAATGGCCACTTGAAACAGTCTAACATAGGAATCAAGTCCTTTATATTCGTTTAGTCCTTCTGCAAATTTATGTTTGATTTGTAATAATAAAATAAAATCTTTTTCCCGAAATTGCTTATGCTCTAAAGCTTGAGCCATGACTTGTAAGGTGTTGGCTTTCTCTAATGCCTGATTATGTTTTATAATAATATCGGGATTGATCGTTTCTTTGTGAAAGAAGTGACTCAGCTTCTTTTTTAAGGATAAGGAAGATCCATCTAATTTTTCTGGAGTAACTTCTTGCAAGTTTCCAGAGGGAACTATATTTACAGTCATAACAATAACATTCCGTTTTTTCACGTCTCTAATACTTATCAGTATAAATAGGTTACTTATATTAAGGAATGGTAAAGTTACGGATTTATTATCAAGTTTCTGCAAATTTTATTGAAGATTAATATAATTTAGAGTTGAGTGTAATTACTGAATAACTAAATGAAACCCTACCAAAGTATACCTATTCAAGATTGTGGAGACCCCTTAATTCCTATTCCTTTAGAGGAGTTTTCCGTAGAAACCCCTCACCCCTATCAAAAGTTGGGTGCTTTCTATGGCGAAAAATCTCCTTATTATTTACGCGCTCAAGTGGTAGACGCACTAAAACAAGCACAAAACCATTTACAACAAGAACATCCAGGGTGGAAAATACACATTTTTGACGCTTATCGTCCCGTTGCTGTACAACAATTTATGGTCGATTATACCTTTGAGTCTTTACTACAAGAAAAAAGGTTAATTTTAGACAGTTTATCCAAAACAGAAAAAGATAGTCTTTGGCAGCAAGTTTATCAAATTTGGGCTGTACCCAGTGATGATTTAGCCACTCCACCCCCCCATAGTACCGGTGGAGCAGTGGATATTACTTTAATTGATGATCAGGGTCGATTGTTGGAGATGGGGGGTATGATTGACGAATTATCCGAGCGATCGCAACC
This sequence comes from Cyanothece sp. BG0011, assembly GCF_003013815.1. Taxonomy (GTDB): domain Bacteria; phylum Cyanobacteriota; class Cyanobacteriia; order Cyanobacteriales; family Microcystaceae; genus Crocosphaera. The sequence continues at coordinate 6,613 of NZ_PRLH01000154.1, forward strand.
TAATTATTATGTTAACCATAAGGACACAATAGGACGAGATTACCATCAAAGACGAGAACTCCTGAATAAAATTATGACAACAGCCGGATTTTTACGCCATCCTGGGGAATGGTGGCATTTTTCTCTGGGGGATCAAATGTGGGCGTGGCAGAGTCAAGAGGAACGGGCTTATTATGGGAGAGCTTGAAGAAGGCAAAAGGCAAAAGTTTCGCTTCTAGCCTAAATTAATTTGTGGGAAAAGAACCGGGTGATACCTTTAAATTTTTGGGTTTACCATCCCGAATCACTTCAACGGCCAAAGTTTCGCCGATGGTACTTACTTCTACTTCTTCTTGCACTTCAACCGCTTTAGTAACGGGTTTACCTGCGACGCTCAAAATAATATCCCCTGGTTTAAACCCTGCTTTTTGGGCGGGGGAGTCATCCACCACTCGCACCACTAATACGCCTTCGTTATTAGTGACTTTAAAGCCAAGTTGTGGATCTTGATTTAATTCTTTGCTTAATTCTGGGTTAAGGGTAATCATATGAATACCCAAGTAAGGATGGTCTGCTTTTCCGGTGGTTAATAGCTGGTTGGCTACCCGTTGGGCCGTTTCGATGGGGATGGCAAACCCTAACCCTTGAGCATCGGCGCGAATGGCTGTATTAATACCCACAACCTGGCCTTGGGCATTCAGTAAAGGACCGCCGGAGTTTCCGGGGTTAATGGCTGCGTCGGTTTGGATGAAACGAACCCGTTTATCGGGGACCCCTACCTCGGTACTTGATCGCCCTAACGCGCTAATAATGCCCACGGTGACCGTATTATCTAGTCCCAGGGGGTTACCAATAGCGATCGCCCATTCCCCTGGGTTGAGTTGGTCCGCGCTACCAATGGCGACGGTTGGCAAGTTTTCGGCTTCTATTTTGACCACTGCGACATCGGTCATCGCATCAGTTCCCAATACTTTTCCTTGATAGACTTTGCCGTCTTTAAGGGTAACTTTGACTTCTTTGGTTCCGTCTACGACATGAGCGTTGGTTAATAATTGTCCATCGGGAGTTAGAATAAATCCTGAACCGGTTCCCCGTTCAATGTGTTCTCTGGGAATGGGCAGTTCGTTACCAAAGAAACGACGAAAGAAAGGATGTTCAAAGGTTTCCCCCATTTCGTTAGAAACCTCTCGAGTTGCATCGATACGAACCACTGCCGGGCCGACTTTTTGGGCGGCTTCAGCAATAAAATTTAAGTTAGCTTTGGGGGAAGATTTGGCAGGAAAAGGGAATGGTTTCAAGTTGGTGGGAACCACTGCTGGTGGTTGACTGGTTTGCTCTTGAGGGGTGTCGGTCCAGTAACGACTTGCCCAGACTCCTGCACTGCCACCTAAGATTAATAGGGTTACATAGATAAATAACTGTTTAATACGCATGATACTTTTATTTTTTAATAATCACAGGGTTCCCTATTCCAAATTATGACAAAGTTTATTGGAAAACAGTTAACTTCTCTGGGTTTATTTTATCTTTTGAAGGGGTGGGGTGTGAGGTATGGAGATAAAACGTTACCTTAAAATGTTATCCCGTTCAAATCGATTCTCGAACTCATCAATGTCATTGGAGGGATTTCCTCTCATTTCTATTTCCTCCTCGATTCTATCAATGTTGATATTATTGGGAGGGATGTTATTGGGTGACGGGGGTAAGGCTTCTTCAACCTCAGGAGGTGCTTGTTGTTGCATTCCTTGATTAACTTTTTGAATTTGTGTTAAGAAATGGTCTTGATTATGATTAAGGGAACGAGCCAGGATTAACCCTTCTTGGAAAGCGGATAAAGCCGGTTGATATTGTTCTTTGTCTAGATAAATTTCTCCAATTTTGTCATACACTTTCATCAAACCGTAATAATTATAAGATAATTGTTCGACTTGGATTAAGCGTTGATAAATTTGTAAAGCGTAATTTTCTTGTTCATAATCGGTGTATAAATCCGCTAATTTTGTTAAGGCTTCTGCTGCGGCTCCAAATAATTGTAAAGACCAAGCTAAACCATAGGCTTCTTGATAATTTTGACTGGCCAATTCTGGTTGATCTAATGCTTCATAATCTTGACCAATATCAATTTTTAAGGGGGGGACTAACTCAATGTTTTCACTGGCTAAATAACTGTCGACTAATCTTTGTTTAATGGCGGCTGCATTATTGGGTTGTAAGGATGCGGTATAAATTTCCGCTAAAGCTTGTAAATAAAGCCCTTCTTCATAGGTATTTTGTTCAGCTTGGGCGATGTCTAATAATTCTTCGTAAACCGCTGCAGCGTTGGGATAATCGAATTTGGCTAAATAGAGTCTTCCTAATCCTTGTAAGGCTTCTTTGATGGTAAAGGGACTATCATTTTCTCTGGCATAATTTAAGACTTTTTTATAGATAATAATCGAGTTGTCTAAACTATGTAATTTTTCATACGCATTGGCTAAAGCAATTAGCAATGCTGGACTTAATGGGTCTTCTTGTTCTGATAAGTTTTGTAGTTCTACCAATCTTTTGCTAATAATTTGTACATCTTGGGTACGGGTTTTATTCCAGGCAATTTCTCCGACTCTACCCAAGGCGTTAATTTCTTCTATTCTGCCTAAAACTCGTCTTAATCTTAATTCTCGATACCAAATTTCAAAGGCAGTATTCTCGTTTCCCGCTTCTAATTCTTGTTGTGCTTGTTGATTGAGTTGATCTAATTCTCTCCTTAATCTTTTTTGTTCTAATGGGGTTAATGGCCGAGGCACCGAAGGAATGAGGGGATCATCTAAGGGAATTTCTAAAGGGTTTAATTCTGGCTCAGGAAGGGATAAAGCCCGAGGATTTGTTTCCACTAACTCTCCCACAAAAATAAGAAAAGTTAAGCCAATTAAAACAATAATTTTATTAAGAGATTTATAAACAAAAAACATAGTCTTCCTCACCAACATTAAGTTTAACAAACAAGTTCAAAAGCTAATAACTGATTACTGGTTACTGCTCACTGTTCACTGAATATAAGATAACATTTGAAAGAGGATTGTATTATGGGGACAACAATGTGAGGAAATTATCTAACCTTATTCTAGCCTTAATGATCATGATTGTCTTATCTGCTTGTGGCACTATGCCCCAAATTACAGCAGAAGAGCGATTATTTCCACCCATTTCTTTAGAATTTTTAGATGAGTACGTCATTAAACCCCAGACGGTTCAAGACACTCCTTTAGGGGGTTTATCGGCTATTACCTATGATCGCCAACGCGATCGCTTTTATGCTTTATCTGACGACCGCTCTCAACAGGCCCCGGCCAGATTCTATACCCTGAAGATAGACCTAACCACTACCGACGAGCAACCCGCCAAAATCGAAGGAGTCACCGTCGAAAACGTCACCCTTCTCAAGGACCAAACAGGACAAACCTACTCGTCCCAAACCATCGATCCAGAGGGCATTGCTTTGTCCCCTAGAGGCACTATTTTTATTTCTAGTGAAGGAGTCCCTAAAGAGGGTATTAACCCCTTTATTGGCGAATTTGACCCGACTACAGGGCAACTGCAACAGGAGATCCGTCTCCCTCAACGTTATTTAATCGCAACCGATCCGGAAACGGAACCCCAAGGAGTGGAAAATAATCTAGGGTTTGAACCCTTAACCATTAGTGCCACCAGTACCTTAAAAGATGACCCGTTTCGCATTTTTACCGCCACAGAAGCGTCACTTAAACAGGATACGACTTCGACGCCTCCGGTCAATATTCCGGTGCGTTTGCTGCATTATGTGATCAGTCCCGTGGGTCCCCCTGTTTTAGTAGCCGAACATTTATACTTATTAGATGAAACCCCCAAAGGTGCGATCGCCAATGGTCTAACGGAATTACTCGCTTTACCCCGTGAAGGGTCCTGGTTAAGTTTAGAGCGAACCTTTGGAATGTTCGGTTTTGGGGCAAAGTTATTTCAAGTGGTCAATAGTGCTGCTTCGGAAACTTCAACCATTAGCAGTTTTAAAGAGGGAATCGAAGGGATTAAACCCCTACGAAAAAAGCGATTACTGGATTTAGAAACTTTAGAGATTGAGTTAGATAATTTAGAAGGAATGACCCTCGGACCGAGATTAAGGGATGGCAGTGAAACCCTATTTTTAATTAGTGATGATAACTTTAATGCGGAACAAACCACTCAACTTTTATTATTCAATGTACAGTGATGTTTAAGAGGAATCGTTATAATAAAGGATGTTATATACGTACGTGACATAAACTTATACATGAAAGCTTACATTTTGGGGATGACAAATCGCTTTTGATCGAGTTTAATCGGGATAGACAATCAATGCTCAAACTTTTAACATGATTAGGACTAACATTATGGTTAAAATTTCTAAGTTAGTGACCTTGACAACGGGGATAGGTTTAGGCTTAGGATTTTTCTCCAATCAAGAAGCGATCGCAGCAACCTTAGGGCCAGATTTCGCAGGAAAATCCATTGAAAAAATTAGTTTAATTGTGAATGAACATAAAGATGAAGATGAAGATTACCGTCCCATTTTATCTCAATCATCTTCAAATTCAACCGATTATGATTTAGCATTGCAACTGAAAGTCTCGTTTCTCGACGAAGAACAACAACCAGGAGAAGGAACTTGGTTTATTAATCGTAGGGGTAGCTTCGATGATGTAGGTTCTTATTTAGGTTTTATCGTTCATTTTTGTGAGTCATCTGATCCATCTTCTGTTTGTTATTCCTTATTTGGTAATCGTTTTATTCGCATTAATAATGAAAGGATTGAGCTTAATAATACAAATAATATGGATACACAATTTAGTAGAATCAAGGACGATCCACAGTTTTCCCTTAATTCTAATATTATTGATCTTTTAACTAATGGTGAGAATAACAATGTAAGATTAGAAACCTATTTAATGTTAGGAGATAATGGCACGATACCAGGTCTTAGTTTTCAACAAAGTAGCTCAGAAAGTATATTTTTTGTTTCAACTCCACCGGCTGAACCTGCTGTTGTTCCTGAACCTTTAACCCTTCTCGGTTCAGCCACTGCCATCGGTTTTGGTAGCTTTTTTAAGGGTAAATTACGTAAAAATAAATCGGCATCAAAGAAAGAAAGTAGGGTGGGTTAGACGGGAATAACCTGGATAAGAAAAAGAATTTTATAGTCCGTCGTAACCCACCATTTAACAAAGCGATCGCTTAGAAAATTAATGTAACAAATACTTGCTTTTTCTTGACTTGACATGATATATTATAAACAGTGGAAAAGGCTTGCGCCTGTAATTGATGTTAAAACTATTAAGGTCAAATCAATAGGAAACAGTCAATTGATGGTTAGATGAATCCTAATAATTCTGAGCAGTTTCCTCTAACTTGACAAAAGCGATCGCTGTGAACAAATATTATCGCTTCGCTCGAAGTCAGAAGTAGGAAGTCAGAAGTTCCTCACTTCGTTCCGGCTCTAACGAACAGAAGTTTTTTTCTAATAATCTTGAGATTAAGACTTTCTACTCTCTTGGTCGGTTAAACTTGCGCCGTGCGACGGCGCGTTTCCCGACCGCTTCTAGACGTAGAAATTGGGTTCAAGACCCCCGCTACAAATTTATTTTAGCGGTAAAAAATTTAGTGGTGGGTCACAATCTCCCACGCTTATTTTTACTTCTGACTTCACACTTCTGACTTCTGACTTCATGAATGTCAGGATACAATGAACAGGAGATTAAGGAAATAGAGCAAATCTTGGATCAATTATTAATAGATTATCAAAAGACTCAGGAAGAAAGGGTTAAACTTGCTAAAGGGGAAGAAAAAGAAGAATTTAGAAAGTTTAAACTATTTGCGCTTATTGATTATTGAATATATTAAAAATATCAAATCCTCGGAATGACAGTTTGTCTACTGCTATATCTACTCACTGATAACTGACTACTGACGACTAATAACTGACTTAATAACCCTTGTAATAGGAAGATAGCGAACGAGACGAGGATAGACAGGGATAAAAGGTAAGTTATCGCGACTGTAACGAATAGCGAGTTTTCTGGCATGGATAAAATTAGACTCTTCATAGATATCAACATTCTGGTTTTTGATCATTTGTTCTAAAATTTCTGGACTGTCTATTTTTCCTAATGCTTCTGCTGCATTTTTTCTAACGTCACGATTAAAGTCACTCAAAGCTTTAATTAAGGGTTTAACTGCTGTTTCACTGCCTATCTTTCCTAATGCTTCTGCTGCATTTTTTCTAACGTCACGATTAAAGTCACTCAAAGCTTTAATTAAGGGGTTAACTGCTGTTTCACTGCCTATCTTTCCTAATGCTTTTGCTGCATAGTATCTAACCCAACGATCAGAGTCACTCAAAGCTTTAATTAAGGGGTTAACGGCGGTTTCACTCCCTATTTTTCCTAATGCTTCTGCTGCATTTTTTCTAACCCAACTATCAGAGTCACTCAAAGCTGTAATTAAAGCGTTAACTGCTATTTTACTGCCTATTTTTACTAATGCTTCTGTTGCATTCCATCTAACCAAACTATCAGAGTCACTCAAAGCTTTAATTAAGGGGTTAACTGCTGTTTTACTGCCTATCTTTCCTAATGCTTTTGCTGCATTTTTTCTAACGTCACGATTAGAGTCACTCAAAGCTTTAATTAAGGGGTTAACGGCGGTTTCACTGCCGATGTTTCCTAATGCTTCTGCTGCATTTTTTCTAACCAAACGATCAGAGTCACTCAAAGCTTTAATTAAGGGTTGAACTGCTGTTTTACTGCCTATCTTTCCTAATGCTTCTGCTGCATTTTTTCTAACGTCATAATTAGAGTGACTCAAAGCTTTAATTAAAGCGTTAACGGCGGTTTCACTGCCTATTTTTACTAATGCTTCTGCTGCCTTACTGCTAAGGTTATAAGAAGAGTGACTCAAAGCTTTAATTAAAGGGTTAACGGCGGTTTCACTGCCTATCTTTCCTAATGCTTCTGCTGCCTTGTTTCTAACCCAACTATCAGAGTCACTCAAAGCTTTAATTAAAGCGTTAACGGCGGTTTCACTGCCTATCTTTCCTAATGCTTCTGCTGCATTGTTTCTAACCCAAATAGAAGAGTGACTCAAAGCTTTAATTAAAGCGTTAACGGCGGTTTCACTGCCTATCTTTCCTAATGCTTCTGCTGCATTGTTTCTAAGCAAACTATCAGAGTGACTCAAAGCTTTAATTAAAGGGTTAACGGCGGTTTCACTCCCTATCTTTCCTAATGCTTCTGCTGCATTCCATCTAACCAAACTATAAGAGTCACTCAAAGCTTTAATTAAAGGGTTAACGGCGGTTTCACTGCCTATCTTTCCTAATGCTTCTGCTGCATTTTTTCTAACCCAACTATCAGAGTGACTCAAAGCTTTAATTAAAGCGTTAACGGCGGTTTCACTGCCTATCTTTCCTAATGCTTCTGCTGCATTCCATCTAACCAAACTATAAGAGTCACTCAAAGCTTTAATTAAAGGGTTAACGGCGGTTTCACTGCCGATGTTTCCTAATGCTTTTGCTGCATTTTTTCTAACCAAACGATCAGAGTCACTCAAAGCTTTAATTAAGGGTTGAACTGCTGTTTTACTGCCTATCTTTCCTAATGCTTCTGCTGCATTTTTTCTAACCAAACTATAAGAGTCACTCAAAGCTTTAATTAAAGGGTTAACGGCGGTTTCACTGCCGATGTTTCCTAATGCTTTTGCTGCATAGTATCTAACGTCACTATCAGAGTCACTCAAAGCTTTAATTAAAGGGTTAACGGCGGTTTCACTGCCTATCTTTCCTAATGCTTCTGCTGCATTTTTTCTAACCCAACTATCAGAGTGACTCAAAGCTTTAATTAAAGGGTTAACGGCGGTTTCACTGCCTATCTTTCCTAATGCTTCTGCTGCATTTTTTCTAACCCAACTATCAGAGTGACTCAAAGCTTTAATTAAAGCGTTAACGGCGGTTTTACTGCCTATCTTTCCTAATGAAATAAGTACCGAGGTAATAAAATCTACACGAGGATACTTATACCAAAACTTAAAAATATCATCAATTATCCTCTGTACTAAAGCATCATTATTGTGTCCTTTGAGTTTAGTAGAACATTCCGTCAAACAAGAACCCGATAACAATAACATGGTCTTAAATATATCATCCTTTTCTCGTCGCAGTTTCGTTAATAAAAGAATAGGATTTTTTAATAACCCTGCTGTTAAAATAATAGTTTCATGCCAATCATATTCCCAAAAATGAGCTTGAATTAATTGTAATCCTTCTTGTTCATTTTTTTCTATTTTCTCCTTTAAATAAGACGCTGTAAAATATTCTTGAAAAGTACGATGTAAGAATAAATATTGATTACCGTCTGCTGATAAGGTTTGAATGATTCCATCTTCTTCTGTTAATTCTTTCATTAATTCTGTGGCAGTTTTTTCTTTAAACTCTCTCTTGTCTGTTTGTTCTAAATATTCATTGATTTTGTTATATAAGTCTTCTTTAGAAAAAACTTCTTGATTTTGACAACTAAATTTATACGCTAAATATTCTAATAAGTTTTTTTTCGCAATAATCCAACCATCATCTAATAACTTTCGTTGATTATCTTTTGACCATTGACTTAACATATAATTAACTGCTTTTTCATAAACTTGTGTCCGTCTTGCCGGTAAAATTAAACCTTTGCTTTGATATAAACTACATAATAAGGATAATAATAAGGGATTTTGTGCTAACCCTTGTATTTGAGGTTTGTTTTTCAACTCATTAATTAACCCATCTGCGGAAACCGTCTCATCTTCTATTTTTCCTGCTGCATAATCAAACCAAGTTTTGATATAGTCTGCTGTTTTTTTATCATCAAAAGGAACAATTTCAACCTCTTTACCCCCATCAATAAACTTACCCCCATATCCCACAATACGAGAGGTACAAATAAGATGACAAGGATAATTTTTTAGAAAACGGTTTAACTTTTCACTTAAGGGTATTCTGTCATTTTTCGGTACTTCATCCAAAGCATCTAATAATAATAAACATTTACCCTGTTTGAGTTTTTCTTGTAAATAGTATTCAATTTTATCAATAATTTCAGAATAGTCTTGTTTAAGGATAGTAGGAATAATATCAATAATTTCTCCTGTTTCCCTTGCTAACTCTGACAAACGAATAAATAAGGGAAAAACGAGATCATCAATTGATTTATTGTCTAAATTGTCTAATTCTTCCTTAACTTTGATAATAGTTTCATGCTTTAATAAGGTCGATTTTCCCATACCTGGATCAGCAAGTACCATGATTTTTTTATGGTCTTTTTTTGCTTCTTTCCAGTCAACTTTAGCAATTTTTATTTTTTGTTCTTTTTCCTCTTGTTTTTTTATTCCCTTAATAGCATAAGCATCTTTGGAGTCTAGATCAGCTATTTGATAATTCTTAAGCGTTTCGATTTCATGAGTAAACCGTCTTTCTAAGGTGACTTGAATGGGAATATATTGATCTTGTAGTTTAACCTTTTCTTGAGTATGAAACAGTTTGAAATATTGATATTTTTCTTTTATTTTGTTTAAAAATTGACAATATAATTCTTTTAATTCTGGTTCAGGTAAATTAGGTTTAGGTTTAGGTTGATGATCAGAGTCAGAATAAACATTTATAGTATTATGCGTAAAGGTATTGTTTCCACCCTTAGTATTAAATCCCTTATAATTTTCATTAGTTTCTTTGTTTTCCATTATCAACAAAAAGAAGATTGATTATATAGGTTTTAAGATGGTGGGTTACGGTGGATATGGAGTTATCAATTTGCTGAATAAGATATTCCCACCTAACCCACCCTACGTATTAATTAATATTTAAAGTGTTATTTTTTACTATATTAGTTCCACCTTTCATATTAATACCTTTCCAATTTTCAATAACTTGTTTTGCTTCTGAATTTTCTTGTATCATTTCCCCTAACTTTTCAATTTCTTTTTTAATCTCATCATCTTGGTTAGCGACTTCCTCAATAACTTCTGCATCTATAACATCCGATGAGTTATTAACCGTTGTTTCCAACTTATTTAACTTATCAGGAAACCTATTCTTTAATAATTGTAAAATTTTATTAGCTTGAGTTAAGGCAATATCTGCTAACTTATCACTTGTTTTCTTAACCAGTGTCTTACTGGTTGCATCATAGGTTTGCTTCGCTAAAAGGGTTAATAATGCTGTTGCACCGCCAGTTAATAAGTCCATGGGGAATCTGAAGTTATATTTTATCAATCTTGAGTTATTATAACACTTGAACTTATAGTTAAAGCTTTTCTTAATAGGAATTATAGATTAAAAATAGTATCAGAATAAAAGCAATTTTTTATTTAAAATATGTTATTGTAGATTGATTAAAATAGATTATGGTTTTTATCCTGCATTTAATATTATTAATCCTTTAAAACAAGCTAATTATCGAGCCGTTTCGATGGCAACTTTTTGGGATCAACCCCCTCAAAAAAATTATCAACCCCTCAAAGGACAAATTTTTATCACCCTACTAGATAGCCAAATCACCAAACAAACCTTGAAACCTGCTAAAATTGAAGATAAGCCTAGTTTTAAAATGATTAGAAATCATTTAGCTGTAGGATTAGTCTGTGAAAATGACCAATGGAAAAAAACCGTCTATGGTGATGGAATTAAAGGAGAAGTCATTAATAGCAACATTGAAGGGAATAACTATCAATTAACCATTAAAATTGCCACTTTTCCCACCTTATTCAGTGATATCTAAGCAGAAGCAAACTATCAATTAAATCTTGTGCGTCATCAGACAAAGTTAGAAGGAACCTTCACTGGGACTTATAATCAAGAAAAAGTTGCAGGTAGGGCGATCGCTTATGTTCATCGTCCTGTCACTACAGTGAGATATTAGACCAATATCTGGGAATACTAATCACAGACATCGTAAAAATAGCAAAAGACTGAAGATGTTAACATCCTCCTCCCCCTCTCAACCCGCTACCTCCCATCGTCGTATTATTATTGGTGATGTTCATGGTCATTATGATACCCTAATGCTTCTCTTAGACGCGATCGCCCCTAACCAAGACGATCAAGTGTACTTTTTAGGGGACTTAATTGATCGCGGGCCTCAAAGTTCTCAAGTGGTCGAATTTGTGATGAAACATAACTATCATTGTTTATTGGGAAACCATGAATATATGCTTCTCGAAACCGTTGGCCAAGGAAGTATTAATAGTCATCAACTGCAAGGATGGTTATATGGAGGGGGGTATTCTACCCTAGTCAGTTACGATCATCATATTCCCCAAGAGCATATTAACTGGATGAAAAGCTTACCCACCTATTTAGATTTAGGGGATGTGTGGTTAGTTCATGGTGGCATTGATCCTAACATACCTTTAGAAGAGCAAACCGCGCAACAGTTTTGTTGGGTAAGGGATGATTTTCATGCTATGGATCAACCCTATTTTGAGGATAAATTAATTATTACGGGTCATACCATTACCTTTACGTTTCCAGGAATTTTACCAGGAAAATTAGTGGCCGGAGCAGGATGGTTAGATATTGATACCGGCGCTTATCATCCCCAAAGTGGGTGGTTAAGTGCATTAGATTTAAGTACAGAAACCGTTTATCAAGTCCATCGTCAACACAAAACTAAGCGCATTCTTCCTTTAGTTGAAGCAGTGGTTAAAATTGATTCTTCTGTGGTTAAAGCAAAACGGTCAAGACAAAAGGTATCTTGATTTTATGAAATTGCAAAAATTAAGTAGGAATTAAAGATAATTTATCCCTACTTTAGAGTTTTTTCTATATTTTTTTATTAATTATTAGTGGTTTGCTTGAGAAACCAATAAAGATTAGTGACGGTTTGATCAGGCACATTGTGCCAGTTTTGAGGAACTAAACTGACATACTTAGTATTGGTTGCGATCTCGGCAATTTCTAATTTATACTGTTCTCTTAAATGAGTATCAATCATAAATTTAAGTTGATCTTGTAAGGATAAAAAATGAGAGCTAATTTTTAACTCATTATAGATTAATTGTTCTGTCGGTACTCTCTTTATGTCAGTAGTCTCATAAGTTGTAATCCTACTAATTTTAGCAATCTTTTCCCTGTCTATGATAGACTCGTTAGCTAAAAGATTAACAGCCGTTTTCCAATTTTCTAATATTTTTAGATCATGATTATTAATGGCTAATATTTCAGGAAAAATAAAATCTAGTTCCTCTTGAGATTGGCATTTGTTAATTAAATTAAGACAATCTTTTTTAATTAGATCCTGTAATTTTAAAAGGCGATCACTCACTACTTCATAAGCTTCTTGTAGTTGATAAGTAATGGTAATAGTTTGATGAATAGCCCAAGCACATTCTTTTCTACGAAGTTCTCCAGGGACATTTGTATTTTTTAACAATTCTGCATTATTATAAGTTTTTAAAGCATTAATCAACATTGCCCGAACATCAGTAATGTTCTTATTTCTTTGACTAATATCAGACAGTTTACAAGAATCTTTTAAATAATCTAAGGCGTGTTGAAATTCGTTATAAGCTTCAGATAAAATAGTATGATGATGACTAAATATAATATTTTTTTCCATATCATCAATACGCTTAATAAGTTCTCTGTTTTGCGAGCTTAAAAAAGCTTTTAGATCCAAAAATCCCTCTTTAACTTCTAATCTTCCCTGTCTAACTTCTTCTCTTAATTTTAAAATTTGCTGTAAATTAACTGCTGATAAAATTCCTCCTGTTACAGTTCCTACTCCGATTAAAGCAGTGGTAGATTGTAATGCGAGGACACCAGTTTGCAAGATATCTAATTGTTCAGTAAAATTATCTAATGTTGGGGAATTATTTTCATAGATTCCCGCACCAAAGATTTTATTAGCAACAGCATGACCACAGTCTTCTGCTATTACTGTAACTAATCTCTCCAGCGCAGCATAACCTAAATTTAAGACTAAAGGATTCATAAATTTTTGACTTATGTAGAACAACTATAGATATAATTAGAGTACCCAGATCACTAGAAGCAATTAACAGATGAACGAAAATTTTGCAAAATTTCAAAAAATTAATCAATCTGTTGACAAATTACTCGAAAATAAGTATAATTCTGTTGAATCAGAAGAAATAAAAAAATCTGCCAACCAATTAAAAAATTCCATTGAACCTTGCATTAATGAGTTAAAAGCATCAGCAAATAGACTACAAAAATTAATTGAAGTCTGTAGTCGAGATTTAGATCATGCTAAAGATGTTTTAGAAAGTAAAGAAAGAATTGTTAATGCTTCACCACAAGAAATATGGACACAAGTCGGTGATTTAACGGGAATTCAATTTAAGTTAAAAATGTTGGGTAATGACTGCAAAAATTTAGCACTAGAAGAAGTAAAACAATATACTCAAAGATATTTTGATCGTCTTAAAAGAGAACATTTTACAGATTACAAAACCAATAAAACCAGGTCTAAAATAGGTTTATGGGATAAAGATCATTTTAATGATCATATGGAAAAAAGATTAGATAATTATGTTGACCAAATAGATTATATTACCTCTAAACATTTAGATCAAATCTATTTAGAAGTTGCTAAAATTAATATAGAACAATTAAAAAATCATTTTTCTCTGTTTGACAAGAAATATGTTACTAATTTATATCAAGAATTTGATGAGGAAATTAATCAAATAAGTTACTTGCATAAAAAAACCTTTGACTTATTCACTTTTAGTATCAAAAGATTACCTGATTTACACAAAATTTTTCAAGAGGATATCAATAAATGGAAAAATAGGATAGTCGGA